>NZ_JAALFC010000029.1 GCF_011058155.1 Litoribacterium kuwaitense
AAAACAAAGACGTTAAGAATCTCAACCTTCGTGAGTGGAATTGCCCCTCTTGTGGTACGCATCACAATCGAGATATGAACGCAGGACAAAATCTTAAAAACGAAGCGATAAGGCTTCTAACCGTAGGAACTACGGGGATAGCTTAATCAATAACTGGCGGTTACGCTGGTGTTCTTAGGAATCTCCCACTTCAGACAGCTCATAAGAGTGTTAAGTGGGGGTAGTTCAATGCTAGACATTAAGCATTTCACGAAACCTTTACAAAATGTCCAAGCCCTCTTCTTAGTTGGTTCAGGTGCCACCGGATTTAGCGATTTATATTCTGACCTTGACGTGCTGATCGTGACGAAAAACCCGGAAGATGTCGTCACCATCCATCAGAAAATTACGGAATATTTGCAATCCACTCATTCTATTCTAAAAATGAAGACCTATCGCCACGAGGATGATATCTTCGTCACATGCTCCTTTTTTGACCACTATTTAGAGCTGGATTTAGGCATTTGGTCATTCCAGAAGATTAGAGCCACAAAACCCCATTGGACTGTCATTTTTGACAAAGGCAAACACGTATCAGAGAAGCTCTCACGTTCAGGAAACACGTTACCTCAAAAGGACATTGAGGAAACCATCTATGCGTCATTAACGATGATGTGGCCGTTTTTTAGAGGGGCAGCTGTAGCAATAAAACGAGGACATTATATCAAAGCATTGAAAGACATCGATGTGATCCGAAATCATATCATTGAGATCGTTTGTTTGCGTGAGGGTAAAGCATACGACTTCGATAAATCCATTGATCAAATTGACAACGCCTACTTCGATAGACTTAAAAAAACGTATGAAATATCGATGGACGACATGAGCATTCAGCAAACGTTATTTGACGTTATGCACTTATTGTTTGAGGTGATGAATAAGCCACAGGATGAGGAAATAGAACGCAACCGTAAAATGATTGAAGATTTTTTAACGTTTTTTGCCAACAAAGATATGGAATGATTTCACAAAAAACAGGAGGCATGTCATGACCACGATTCACCACCATACCGTCGGAACGCTGACCTTCCCTCTTCAGAAACCGCATGACTTCGCCTGGCTCTACACACTTGGGAACCCGTTTTGTGTATTTGACCAGCAGGATTCTGGCAACGTTTGTTTCGGCATCATAGATCAAGGCGTAAAAAAATTTGTGAAGTACGCTGGAGCGGCGCCGGTTCGTTACGCCGGTTCGCCTGAACGAGCGGTCGACCGCTTAAAAAGCGCCGCGACGCTTTATGAAAGCTTAGGGCACCCCGCGCTCGTCACGTTACTGGACCATTTTCCAATTGGACAAGGCTATGCCCTTCTTTTTTCCTGGCAGGAAGGGGAAAGTCTGCATGACCCAGTACGCTTTCCGCCTCCTGCAAAGAATACCGACCCTAGCTCACCTTTTTATCGCTTCCGAGCGCTGTCGCTTCAAGACAAGCTGAATGCGCTCGAGACGATTTTTGCCTTTCATCAATGGGCCGAAGAGCGAGGGTATGTCGCCGTCGACTTTTACGACGGAAGTTTGCTCTATGATTTTCAGGCAAAGCGACTGACAATCTGCGATATCGACCTTTACGAAACAGGTCCTCTCATCAACACAATGGGGCGGATGTGGGGATCATCTCGATTCATGGCACCGGAGGAATTTGCAAAAGACGCTGTGCTTGATCGTCGCACAAACGTTTATCGGATGGGTGCAACGGCTTTTGTCCTCCTTGGCGGCGCAAAAGACCGGTCATTAGCGGCATGGAGCGCCTCGCGAGCCTTACATGAAGTCGCTCTCCAAGCTGTAGAACCAAACCGAGATGAACGTTTCCCCGACGTCCGTTCTTTTTTTGAGGCGTGGAAAAAGAAGAACGGTTGAAGTTAACCGTCTCGTCTGCGCACAAACCGGTAGCTCAACCAAATGCGTCTTAACGCTTCCGGCGCAGCCAGAGCCAAATAAGCACAATAACAAGAACGGCGAGCACGATGTAGACGACCCGTGAGTAAACATCCATATATCCGACGACTGTGTCCCAAGATTCACCCACCGCCGCCCCGATCCAAACGAGAAAGATGTTCCAGATGACCGTCCCTAATGTCGTGAACAGTAAAAAAACCCCCACGTTCATATGCGACATCCCAGCAGGAATTGAAATGAGACTGCGTAACAACGGAACGAGCCGGCAGAAAAAGACGGTCCAAACACCATACTTCTGAAACCAATGATTTGCTCGAGCTAAATCATACTGGCTTAAACGAAAAATATGTCCCCATCGATCAATAAAGGTAGCCATTCGTTTGTAATCAACAAGCACGCCGATGCCGTAAAGGACGATAGCGCCGCCGACAGACCCAATCGTCGAAGCAATAACAACGCCTGTCATCGTCAAATCCGAGTGTGTCGTCATAAACCCGCCAAACGTTAAAATGACTTCTGAAGGAATTGGCGGAAACACATTTTCAATCGCGATCAGCAAAAAGATACCGAAGTACCCGAATTGTTCCATAAATTGTGTAATCCAGTTTTCCATAAGTCGCTCCCTTATCTATCACTCATGTCATTTTTTTAACCGCTGAATAGATCAATGGAGGTCTTCACACCAACGCTTCAAATAAACTGACGCGGTCCATTTTCCAAAAATACACATCCCCATCATACTACACAGGTAAAAATGAGGCTTGTCTTACATTCATTTCACTAAGTACAACAGACAAAACGCCATTCCTTACAGTCTATGTATCAATCTTCAATTCATCCTTCATTTATGGCTTTTTATATGGATTGACGTTAACGCAGCGTCCCGTCCTGTCCATCATACAATAGAAAAAACAGCGCTCGGCACAATCGGCCAGCGCTGTAAATCGTAACAAAACTTTGACTAAATATCATTGCTTTAAGAGCTAAATTCACTTGTATCTAAACGCTTATTTTCATCAATATAGGCATCATGATCCATCGCCTTCGTCACTCGCGAGGTAAACAGACCGGACACCATACTTCCTGACACGTTGACCGCCGTTCTTCCCATATCGATTAACGGCTCAACTGAAATGAGTACCCCAGCCAAAGCGACCGGTAAATCTAAAGCAGACAAAACGAGAATCGCGGCAAAGGTGGCGCCACCTCCAACACCAGCCACACCAAACGAGCTAATCGCCACGATCGCGATGACCGACAGTAAAAACATCGGGTCTAAAGGGTTAATGCCGACTGACGGTGCGATCATGACAGCGAGCATTGCCGGATACACGCCTGCACAGCCGTTTTGCCCAATCGATAACCCGAATGAGCCGGCAAAGTTGGCAATTCCGTCAGGCACACCAAGGTTTTTCTGGGTTTGAATGTTTAACGGCAGCGTCCCAGCACTTGAACGAGACGTAAACGCAAAGGTCAATGTAGGGAACGTCTTTTTAATGTAAGTCAATGGATTTAAGCCAATGATCGTCAAAATGATTAAGTGAATGATGAACATGACCAAAAGTGCCACATAAGAAGCGATCACAAACTTACCGAGCGTGTAAATGGCCCCGAGGTCACTCGTCGCGACCGTGTTCACCATTAACGCCAACACCCCGTATGGCGTTAAGCGTAAAATCAAAGTAACGACGCGCATAATGATGGCGTAGACGGCATCAACCATCTTTTTGAAAAATTCACCTTGCTCGGGCTGCTTACGAGCAACCCCTAAATACGCGACACCGAGAAACGCAGCAAAGATAACAACACCTATGACCGACGTCGCACGATCACCTGTCAAATCAAGAAACGGATTCGCCGGTAACAATTGCAAAATTTGCTGCGGCAAGGTTGGTGCCTCAAGGCTCGCCGAACGCTCTTCAAGTGCGGCTCCGCGGCTTTCCTCTGCTTCAGTCTGTACAATTTGCTCAGCATCAAGATCAAAGCCTACAGCGGACGTAATGCCAATGATGGCAGCAATCGCTGTCGTACCAATGAGAACACCGATAATGAGCCCACTAATTTTCCCAAGATTTTTCGTGAATGTCAGACGAGTAAAGGCGACAAGAATTGAAATAAAGACAAGCGGCATCACAATCATTTGAAGAAAGCGGACATACCCTCTTCCAACGATGTTCACCCACTCCATTGATGCTTGAATAAAGCCAGCTTCTGGTGAAGCAAACGCTTGAAGAATTAAACCAAAAGCAATCCCTGCACCTAAAGCAACGAAAACACGCTTTGAAAAAGACACATGCTTCTTCGCCATATAAAACAAAACGGCTAGCAAAGCCAGCACGCTGAGGACAACAGCAACGGTTAACAAAACCTCCATGATCATCCCACCCCTTATCTCAATTTAAAGTTTTTGTATCTTATAAAGGAATATGTCTATATTATGAACTTAATTCCTATTAGTCAAGTATGTTTTGTATGTTTTTTTAAACTTCCTTCACCCTCCTCTTTTGTTATCCTTTAATATATGATGTAAAATGAATGTGAAGCATGTCTAACGAGAGATTGATGTCAAAACATTGCGACCCTTCATCGCAGCATTTATTTTTACAGCTTTTCCCCAGAAAAAAGCCCTCTATTTTTCAACGGTGTATACGAATGCTTTCGTTAGGAGGCTTATATAGACAGAAGTAGGTGAACGGTATTATTCGAAAATGGGTCGTTGTCATCAGTGTCGTTTTATTCCTTTTTTACTTACTTGTACTGCTAAACGTTACTTTATTTACGCATAATCCAGGATCCGCTGCTGCCGATGAAACGACAGACATGAAGTGGTATTCATCGATATTGTGGAGCCTGGAATATAGATCATCTTCCTATAACATCCGCAATTTTCTAGGCAATATGCTTCTTTTTTTGCCTTTTGGCTTTTTCGTCGGCCTCTTAACCAACCGATTAGGAAACAAAGTTCGCCTTGGCCGATTATTTTTACTTATAATCGCAAGTGCCTGTTTCTCTTTAACCATTGAATTGCTGCAGCATTTTGTTTTTTATCGTATTTTTGACGTTGATGATATTCTTATGAATACGTTAGGCGCATTCATCGGCTTACTCGTCTATATGATTTGGCTCGCTGCTGTACGGAGAGTGCCACTCTTTTTTAGACCGATCAATAACGGCCACCACTGATCAACCTGCCAAGCGGTTCCCCCCCACTTGGCTACGCTTTTATCTCCCTGAAAGGCGGGGCTTTTAGCCTGTTATAGCTAAAAAAAGCCTATCCTCTAGAGATATTCTCCTCGGATAGGCGACCATTTATTCCATTGGAAACGTTCGATAGAATGATGTTTGCGCTTGCGTAGAGTTGGCAGCTTCCGCAATATCCACAGCATGCTGTTCAACATAAGCTTTCACGTGTTCGTCGTTCATTAAATCTTCGGGCAAGGAACCGATATGCTCCATAACCCATGTGCGCAGCTTATCCGGTTCGGCTTGCAAAACGTTTTCACCAACCGCAAATTGATAACCTTTCGCATTCGGTACAAGAATCGCCGTATAAATGGCGTTATACATAAAAGCCTCTTTCACTTTGGCTTCATTCCAGAAAGAATCATCTTGTCCTCCACCTTTATACGTCACTGCCAGCACCTGATCCGTCAGCTCCAATTGGTCAACGGCTTCTCCACCAGGCAAGGAAAGGAGTAAACCGTAGACACTCGAGTTATCTCCGACATACGTCCCACTAAATTCCGAAATCTCTTCCTTTTGATCAGCTTCAGATGGCGGTCGTTCGATACCATATCCACATCCACTTAAAAAACAGACAAAAGTCAGTAGAAAAATAACAATATGCCTCTTCACGATCTTCTCACCTCTCTTTCTCCTAACAATATATACGACTGCCGCAGTTGACAGGTTGCAGTCATTTGAAAAATAAAAGCTATCCATCCCAAAATTTGTTAACTATCTGCTACAATAATCACGAGACAACGTGGCGTTCAGCAGCAGGATAGAAAACCACCTTTCCATGACTAAAGTATGATGAACTTGCACGACATCGCTTATTTTAGGAGGTTATAAATCAGATGAACGACATAAAAAAGGCCATCGTTCAGTGGCTTGAAGGTGAAGAAGCTTTTTTTACAGATATCGCTAAACAAATTTGGGATCAACCTCAAATTGCCTATGAAGAAGCATTTGCCGCAGATTTGCAAATGAACACGCTGGCCAAACATGGCTTTCGTATCTCACCAAACATCGCCGACATTCCGACGGCCTTTTACGCTGAGTACGGAAACGGTCATCCAATCATCGGCATTCTCGGGGAATTTGATGCCTTGCCAGGTCTATCGCAAAAAGTAAGCACGACCTACGATCCTGTACAACCAAACGGTCCAGGTCATGGATGCGGGCACAATTTACTAGGTACAGCAGGCGTCGCCGCAGTGATAGCCATTAAAAAGCAGATCGAAGCAGGCACGATTTCCGGGACAATTCGCTATTACGGCTGCCCTGCGGAAGAAGTATTATCGGGGAAAACGTTTATGGCTCGGGCTGGAGCATTTGATGATTTAGCTTGTGCGCTCACTTGGCACCCTTGGATGTATAATGGTGTGATGTATATGAGCACCCAGGCAATGGCGTCGATAAACTTTAATTTTAAAGGCATCGCAGCGCATGCGGCCGGTGCGCCTCACACTGGAAGAAGTGCCTTGGATGCTGTTGAACTCATGAATGTCGGGGCAAACTATTTGCGCGAGCATGTCCCAGACGGCTCACGAATTCATTACGTCATTACAAATGGCGGACTCGCCCCAAATATCGTCCCAGACGAAGCAAGTGTATGGTACTACGCCCGAGCTGCTTCAAAATCAGCGGTCGATGATTTAATCAGGCGAATCCGCCAGGTTGCTGACGGTGCAGCACTCATGACTGAGACCTCTGTCACGTCGTCTATTCTTGCCAACACATATGAGTACCTCCCCAACGATACAATCAACAAGGCTCTGTTTGAAAATATGGAGGCTCTTGGTGCACCGAGCTTTACAAAGGAAGAGCATGACTTTGCCGCGCAGTTACTCGACACGGTTGATAGCAAAACGATCGAGTCCGCCAAAACGATGTTTGGCAAGCGACTGAATAAGCCACTTCCGACCGATAACATCGATACAACCGACCATACAGGTGTTACAATGCCTGGCTCATCTGATGTCGCCGATGTCAGCTGGATTACACCGACCGCATGGGTGACGACGACCTGCGCACCTGTCGGCGTTTTAAACCATTCGTGGCAGGCAACCGCGGCATTTGGCTCTACCCTCGGCATGAAGGGCATGCATTATGCAGCTAAAACGATGGCGGTCACGGCATATGATTTGTTATCGGACCAAGATCTATTAAAGAACGCTCAGCGTGAATTTAAAAATCAGACGAAAGACCAGCCTTATACGTGCGGCATTCCTGATGAGATTAAACCGCCAGCACATCAGCACACCCCGCCGGTCACAGCCATTTAAAGCGCATTAGCAGTGACTTTTGCAATCAAAAAGAACATGACAAAAGCCGACTTAAAAAGTCGGCTTTATTTTATTAAAAACGTTCGCACCGTCGCTTTCTTTCGCGTCTAGGCTGAAAATATAGAAAAAGTGCTACATTCCACCTGAACATATGTAGCCTGAAGCGGTTGTTGACATGGAGAGCATGAACATGCTCTCTAACGAAAACTCGATCGAACATGCCGCTCACGAGACGACGGATCAGAGTATTGGTAATAAAAAGTGAACCGTCGTCAGGGATTGCGCATAGCAACCTATACTGAAAATCTACGTAGCAACCCGTTTAAACCGTCCGCTTGCTGTGCAAGTTGCTCTGCCCTTGAAGTAATGGTCTCCATCGAGCTAGAACTTTGTTGGACGGAAGCTGAAGCCTCCTCCATCGCTAAAGCAGACTGATCGGCAATCTGTGTCATCCCGTCTATTTTTGCTTTGATGACCGTACTGCCTTCGACCATACCGGATAACCGCTTTGTAATACTTTGAATATGCTCAGTCATCTCTGATACAGAAGATTCAATCGTATCAAACGTCATGCTTGTTTCCTCAATTTTCCTTTGTCCATTTTTCGCCTCACGATAACCGTTTTCGAGGGCTTTGACGACCTCAGCAGTTTCAGTTTGCACACTACCAATGACCTGAGTCATCTCTTCAATGGCATGAGCGACTTGACCAGACAGACTTCTGACCTCTTCCGCTACGATGACAAATCCTTTCCCTTGTTCACCAGCACGAGCCGCTTCAATCGCAGCATTCAACGCTAAAAGATTCGTTTGCCGAGCGATGGATTCAACCGTTTCCGTCAACGATGAAATCTTTTGTGACTCTTTATCTAGCCGTTCTACTTTATGTACAGCTCCTTGAACCATTTGTTCAATGGCTTGCATCTGCTTAGTTGATTGTTTCATGAGGCATTGACCATTCTCTGTCATCTGATGAACACGGACTGAAGCGTCTTCAACTTGATCACCGTGTTCGCTTGCATCACGGATGGCTTCCAAAAAAGATGACATCGTACGCGAGATTGAGGTCGCTTCGCTTGCCTGATGCTCTGATCCTTCGAACAGTCCTTGCATCGTTACGGCAACTTGCATGCTGCCTTCCCTGATTTCGTTCGCTGAGGAGGTCACTTCTCCGCTTTGTGTTGTTACGGTGTCCGACACTTGCTGCACTTGATGAAGCATTTCCTTTAAGCGACGTCGCATTTGCGTAATGGCTTGCCCGAGTTGACCAATCTCATCCTTTCCTTCATAAGCGATTTTTTCAACATCAAGCCGCCCCTCAGCAATGTGCTGCGCTGTTGCAACCACATTGTTTAAGTCTCTGCGCACGTAACGATTCACCCACCAGACAAGCAAAGGCCCAAGAATGGTTGAACTTGCTAAAGAAATGACAAGCACCACGATGGCTTCTTGCATACCGGCCCGCGCATTGTAAACCATTAATTGCTGTTGATTATCGACGACCATACGCAAATTGGATACAGCAAGAACGGCTTCGTCCCTCAGCTCCCGCACTTCATGACGAGCTTCTAATGCACTTGCCATATCCCCAGCTTGTACATACGGTACGATCGATTGTAAAAAAAGCGTATTGATCTGTTGTTCTTTTTCAACAAGCGTACTAAAAAACTCCTTTTCTCCTGCGGTTTCAATAAAAGGCTCTATCTGTTGTTGAAGTCTATAAATACTATCGTTATTTTCAGCAAACTGATTCGTGATCATTGCATTTGGCGTCGTTATATAATCCGCTATTTGGATGTTATTTTCTTGAATCAGTGAATTAAGTTGAGCAATATTTGACACGAGCGAGCTTCGTTCACGCAACTCATTCATTTCTTTTTCCACGTCATTCATATTGATGTAAACAACAATGGAAGATAGAGCAAACAACATAACTGCAGATGCTAATGCAATCCCATATTTCCATCCAATTGGCATGTTACGAAACATCGCGGTACGATTCATATGTAACAACCCCTTTTTAAGATCATGACTTCATTCATTAGCCAAAAAGTCCTATAAAAAGTGTAGCATGAATGACTTATGGAATTTGTTTGATTTTTGTAAAAGGATTGTTAACATATTTAGAAAATACTGGAGATATGTACCCTAAGATATCAACCAAAATGTAACGGCTACGATAAGAGTATGATAAGACTTAAAATCTTCAGGTATAAAGAAAAACAGTGGTACAGCAATGATCAAATATAGGGGCATCATTATCCAATAGCGTTTATTTTTAAAGTGTTTAATAACATATCCTTTTTAATATTTTGCAATTATCTATACAAAAATTCATTCTTTCAGGTGGACACTGTTGTCAAGACACGATTTTGAGGTAGGGGTGACGCTCATGCAATGTCCCATCCTTCAAGCATTTTGTCTACTTCAGCTTAGAGGAGAAAGCTCTCCCCTAAGTGAGTAGAATCGTCATTGACTATAAGCTTGGTAGCCAATCATTGGTGAGGACGTTCTGTAAAGAGACTGTTGGTTTCTTTTCGTCACTCTTTAAGCTTGTGTAATCATTTAAATAGACTGCTTTTACTTAATTGTTCTCTATATGCGTTCAGTGTATTACCACTTGTATGTCCTTTGCCGTCCCGCCCATGCTGATGTTAATCTCATGCTACTTTAATCGGTTTGATGGGTTTCCTCACCTTCTTCACCTAAAGATGCATGCGAGCGTTGACCACAACAGTCACCTTTTCCCCTTCACACCGTCCTTACGTACACTGCAAGTGGCAAGCTTGACGCGCCAGCAGTCATATACCGAAATGTATAGAGACTTACTCCGGGCGGTGCTTCATGGAGGTCAATGAGCGCCGTGTCATTGTATGGACGTAGCAACGGAATGCCACGAACCATTCCCCGTATCTCGGCCGCCCCTGCAAATGCACCACCACGCGGGTTCACTCTAATTTCCACTGTTTCCGTCTCTTCCGACCCATTGAAGACGGGCACCTGTACTGTATACACTCCACCAAACTGCCCTATGTTTTCTTTTGACCCGGGGACATCACTTTTTTCCGGTACCATCAACGCGTCGGTTGGAGGTCCACCATCCAGTGCTTTTGGAGCGCATGTAGGGTAAAGCTTTTCTTCTCCGGTTTCATACAGCGAAAGGGTGCCAATGGTCTCAGAAAACGGCCAGCTCCCTCGAGGATGGGGCAAATCGTTCGGAATCGGCTCATCAGTGATTGGCCGAACATCGGCACAAACATCTTGGCTCACAACTGTACGAATCACATAGTCTAAAGGACCCGAACCTTTTCCACGAATGATTGTCAGCTCATAAATAAATCCGTATAAATGATCGTCAGGCACAGTTGCCGCTTCCACCAGTGCAATGTCATTCTCCACGAGTTGGTCATCAACAGGGCGAATGGCTTCAAGGGTGCCTCCAAGGCAAGCCTTGGCGAGACACTGCCCAACATCCATCAGCCAACCATTCGTACGAAAATGCTGCTGACGATTGATATCCTGAATATAGACAGCATTCTCCTCTGATTTATTTTCTAATGTAACCCCAATTTGAATCGGCGCATCCATTTTGTTTAAGTGCCAACCGAAAATGCGATGCTTCACACACGTTTCAGATGTGTGGACGACATCGTGCCAAAGGGTAGCTGTTTCATCCATTAATACATCTGGTGTGAGTGTTTCTGGATTATCGCTAACCATCAACCTCCGTTCATCACCCGGTGTCGCTGACGCCACCTCGGCAAAATTTTTTGGAACATCCAAAGCTTCTTTGATGAGATCCTCTTGAAAACAGGACAAATCACCACACTCCTTCACATAGATGTAAGGCCTCCCTATTTGTTATATGAGAAAAAACACGGCGCATGATGCTAGACAGGTTCTTTTCTGTGGAAAAAGCCAAAGGACCTATACGCACTTTCATGTCCGATAAAATCCACCTTTACAAAAAGCCTATGGTACACTGAACAAAAAACCGCTCGTATTTGGGCGGATTGAGAAAGGAAGCATTCTTGTGAAATTTGCTACCATTGGTACCAATTGGATTACAGACGCATTTATTGAAGCAGCGCAGCAAACCGGCAAATGGGAGCTGTACGCCGTCCACTCACGCACGGCAGAACGAGCACGATCGTTTGCAGAAACCTACGGCGTTGACCAATGGTTTACGTCGGTCGAAGAGCTTGCTGCAACGCCGGACATTGACGCAGTGTACATTGCCTCGCCAAACGCACTGCATCAAGAACAGGTGCTGACATGCATTCAACATCAAAAGCATGTCATCGTCGAAAAGCCTTGTTTTCAAACGCTTGATGAATTCGATGCCGTCCATGAAGCAGCCAAAGCGCAAGGCGTCTACGTCTTCGAAGCAGCCCGCCATATTCATGAACCAGAACATCAACTCATTCACAAACAGCTTTCTCGTGTCGGTGACCTGCACGGGGCTGTACTTGTGTATGCCAAGTATTCATCACGTTACAATCAAGTGCTTCAAGGGGAGGAGCCAAATATTTTTTCTTTACAGTATGGAGGCGGGTCCCTTGTTGACCTCGGCATTTATCCACTGTACACCGCAGTCTCTCTCTTCGGCGTGCCGAAAAAAGCGAGCTACAGCCCAACCATCATCCAAACAGGGGCTGACGGCGGCGGACCCATTGTTTTAACGTACGACAATTTTGCTGTAACCATTTTACAATCTAAAATTAGCACGTCCTCTTTACACAATGAAATTCTCGGAGCAAATGGAACACTATCGTTTGATGCTGTAGCCGATATCCAATCCGTCCAATTCCGCGATAACCAAACTGGAGAGGTCGAGACGCTCGCAAACCATAATGACGGACTTGGCATGGGCCACGAAGCCACTGCCTTTGCCCGCGTCATTGCAGAAAACGACGTGGATATGTACAAAAGCTGGACAACCTTAAGCCGACAAGTCCTTGCACTGCTTTGCGAATTGCGTCATCAAAATGGGCTTTATTTTGCCGCAGAAACCGCTCCCGAACAAGACGCCCATTCGTAATATCCGCACAAAAAAGAGGATAGCTGTCTTTTACATAGACATCATATCCTCTTCTCCATATCGTGCGATTTAATTTTCCAACTTTTTTCTCATCTGCCTGACTAGCAGCAAATGACTTAACTGTAGTTTTCATTACCGGTGGAACGATAGTACGAAAGCCAGCCCGCAAAACCAACAACGGCCAGAGCTGTAATGCCAAGAACTTTACAAGATTTTTTCATCAGTGCCACCTCCGCTTTTTATCCAACCTCTACTAAATATCATACCACTAATAGACGCAAATGATAATCTTCTCCCCCCTCAATGACACAATATTTTTCCATTTGTCTGCTTGATTTAATTCGTTTTTTTAAGATCCTTCAACTATTTGTTTTCCTCTGGCGTCTCATCTATGTAGACTACGATACCACTTGAGGTAAAAGGAGCTTTATGGCCATGAAGAACACCCCTGTCCGACAGACACTTGTGTCAGCGGTACATCAGTATAAAGAAGATATGTACCGGCTTGCCTTCAGCTACGTGAAAAATCAAGCCGACGCATTGGACGTCGTCCAGTCATCGATTGAAAAAGCGCTAAAATCTGTACAAAGGCTGCAACAAATCGAAGCAATGAAAAGCTGGCTCCTTACGATTGTCGTAAGGACGTCACTCGACATTTTACGAAAACAGACCAAAGTGACTGTGTTGGAGGAAGAAGCGTTCACTTCTTATGGCCGTGAAGATCGTTATCCCGATCTTGATCTTATTGAAGCCATAGATGCATTACCGATAAAATATCGAAGCATTATCATTTTGCGCTTCTTTGAGGACTTTAAAATTCACGAAATCGCTCATATGCTCGAGGAAAATGAAAATACCGTGAAATCGCGCTTATACAAGGCATTGAAGCTTCTCCGCGTTTCACTTTCAGAGGAGGATATTGGACAATGACTGACCCATTCCGCAAAGCTAGAAACACGTATAAAAATACACCGATCCCAAAGGAACTGGATCGCTTGGTCGACCAAGCTTTACAAACATCACCACGAAAAAGGCGTTGGCCGCAGCGATCGCTAGTCGGTATTGCCGCAGCAGCCGCCATTTTCGCCGGCACCGTCAACATGAGCCCGACCGTCGCTGAAGCGATGGCAAAATGGCCAGTGATTGGCGACGTCGTCAAAACCATTACGTTCGCTGAGGTTGAGATGGAAGAAAAAAAAGCGAGCTTCCAAGCCACTTCTCCGGATATCCAGGGAGGCGACTCTGCACTTGCTGCGCAGCTCAATGAACAGTACATTGAGGAAAACAAACAGCTCTACAACGAATTTATGAGTGAGCTTGACACCCTTGAGAAAAACGAGACTGCCCATCTTGCCGTCGATAGTGGATACAATATTGTCACCGACACACCGCAGATCCTGTCCATCCATCGCTATGTCGTAGAAATGCGCGGTTCTAGTGCGCAAACAAACCAATACGATACGATCGACAAAGAAAATGAAATGTTGATCACCCTGCCAAGCCTGTTCACTGATCACTCATACATTGAGGCGATTAGCGAAAGTATTAAACAGCAAATGAAAGCACAAATGGCAGCCGATGAAAATAAAACATACTGGCTTGAAGACGATGACATGACTGAGCCCTTCCAACAGATTGACGACGACCACACCTTTTATATTACAGAAAGCCATCAATTGGTCATTGTCTTTGACGACTACGAAGTCGCACCCGGTTATATGGGCAGTGTAGAATTTACCATTCCTACTGAGGCAATTGACCACTTACTTGTCAGCAATGCGTATATTCGTTAGCGATTAGAGAAGAAACGGTGACCTTCCAATGATACGGAGCGTCACCGTTTGTTAGTGATTGTGAAAAAACATAGCGTGGTAGAACGAAAAAAAGAATAAGGACAAAAAGGGCAGCGCTGTATCTTGTCATTCTAGCCTGACTAAAGAACACTTCGCCCTAAGCGCGTAATGCGACCGAAGAGACCTTCAGTGCCCGGCCAACCTGAGCCCTTGCTCAGAGGCTGACTGCTTTATCAAGATACAAAATTCCAAAAGCCTGCTTACATCATGTAAAAACGAGCTGATTGTAAACGAAGGATTGACCTCAACATAAATTTATGATTCCATTAATGTAAACTTATTTTATTTAAAGTTTACATTAAACGCATGAATGAGGAGGCTTTATCAATAATGACCCGTGATCTTCAACCATTGGCGCGACAAGTCATCAACGGCTATGAACTAACACGAGCAGAAGCACGAATGATCTTAGATTATCCCGACGACGACATTCTCCCTTTGCTCCATAGCGCTTATACGATTCGGAAGCATTATTACGGTAACAAGGTTAAATTAAATCTGATTATCAATACGAAGTCAGGGGCTTGTCCAGAAAACTGCGGCTATTGTGCCCAGTCACGCGATTCAACTCATCCGATTCAAAAGTACCGCATGATGGACAAGGACACGATTGTTCAAGGGGCTGAAAAAGCGCATCAGCTGAACTCAGGTACATATTGTATTGTTGCTAGCGGACGCGGTCCGACCGAACGTGAATTAGCAAATGTGACGAGTGCCGTCAAAGAGATTAAAGAAAAATACCCGTTAAAGATTTGTGCTTGCCTCGGTATTTTAAAGCCAAGTCAAGCGGAGCGGCTGAAAGAAGCAGGTGTCGACCGTTATAATCATAATATTAATACGTCAGAAAATCATCACGACCAAATTACGACCAGTCATACGTACCAAGACCGCGTCTCGACAGTCCATAAAGCGAAAGAAGCAGGCATCTCGCCTTGCTCAGGTGTCATTGTCGGCATGAGAGAAACGAAACAAGACGTCATCGACATGGCAGTTGCTTTAAAAGCACTAGACGCCGATTCAATTCCCGTCAATTTTCTTCATGCAATGGAAGGGACGTTGTTAGAAGGTACTGACGAACTTCATCCACTCTATTGTCTCAAAGTACTGTGCTTGTTCCGCTTCATTAACCCGACGAAGGAAATCCGCATCTCCGGCGGACGAGAAGTCAACTTGCGAAGCTTACAGCCACTTGGCTTATATCCTGCCAATTCCATTTTTATCGGCGATTATTTAACAACAGCCGGACAAGAAGGCACGAAGGATCATCAGATGTTAAAGGACCTCGGCTTTGAGATCGATTATGAAAAAAGTGAATTCCCCGTGTGAAAAATTTTAAAAATAAATGCCTCATTTTCGGCGCCAGAGAGTGGCTTGATTCGTTACAATAGAAGTATCCGAATGACGAGGTGAACGGTATGCTCTCAGCAGAACAAAAAAAGGAATTTTACGAAGCACTTCTTAGAAAAGACACGGCATACGAAGGCATCTTTTTCGTTGGGGTGAAAACGACAGGTGTGTTTTGTCGCCCCTCCTGCCCAGCACGAAAACCGAAAAGCGAGAACTGCGAGTTTTTCCGCACGGCTCAGGAAGCGCTCCTCGCCTCCTTTCGCCCGTGCAAGCGATGCCAGCCACTGTCACACCCAAGTCACGTATCGCCACTCGTTCGCAAGCTTGTGGAAGCCATTGAACAACAGCCAGAAAAGCGTTGGAGCAATCGAGATTTAGACGACCTCGATATCGACGCCTCGACCGCACGCCGCCAGTTTCAAAAACGCTTCGGTATGACTTTCGTTGAATACGCGCGCGCGCGACGAATGGGACTGGCCATGAAAAACATTCGTGCAGGCGCTTCCGTGCTTGATGCGCAACTTACGACCGGCTATGAATCAGGCAGCGGATTCAGAGATGCATTTTCACGCATTATGGGCGAACCACCTGCCCGTGCCGGTCAATCCACAACCGTCCTAAAGACCGCATGGCTGGATACACCACTCGGTCCAATGATTACAATGGCCGACGAAGACGTCCTCTGGCTCTTAGAGTTCGTCGATCGTCGTGGACTTGAGCGGGAAATAGAACGCCTGCGGCAAAAGTATCATGCCATGATTGTCCCCGGAACGAGCGCACCCATTGAGTCTATTGAAAAAGAATTACAAGCCTATTACTCTGGAACGTTGACAAACTTCGAGACCCCGATTCGCTTCTGCGGCTCCCCATTTCAAACGAGCGTCTGGCAAGCACTCCAAGCCATTCCGCACGGAGAGACACGCTCTTATGCCGAGCTCGCCCAAGCCGTCGGTCGTCCAACAGCAACACGTGCCGTAGCGAACGCAAACGGCGCCAACCAACTGGCCATTATCGTCCCATGTCATCGCGTGATCCGCTCCAACGGCGATCTCGGCGGTTATGCTGGCGGGCTTTCCCGGAAGCAATGGCTTATTGACCATGAAAAAATGGGCATGCCTAATGATCAATAAGGCTCCCTGCGAATTTGGGAGCCCTTTTACTTTTTTGAAAAACACGTCGCTAGCTAACGTAACCTCTGTAAAAAGAGTCCAGACAGCTCCTTTCACACTAAAAAACTTTCACAGCTTAGCAACATTTTATAAATCCTGTGACAGCCGCACCATATCAACAACCTGTATGCCATTTTCATAGATCGGCTCATCGTAATGACGCAAGAAAAAATCACGATCAATCCACGTCATCCGAAAACCGCATTTCTGGTAGAGCGCCAACTGACCAACGCTTGAATTTCCCGTCCCGACCTCAATGGTTTGATAACCTAAACGTCGCGATTCCTCCACCGCATGCAGTACAAGTCGTTTTCCGATCCCTTGTCCTTGCCACTTCTCATCTACCGACACATTGACAAGCTCCACAGTGTCTGGACGCGTCGAAATCAACACGTAAACGCCGATGATCGCACCATCCTCGATCGCCACATGGCATTTCCCACGTGACACGTATTCCTCCACAAGCAATGGGGATGGGTCTGCTTGCAAGAGGAGCTCCATCGGGAGAGGTTCTTCTGTGTTCTCAAGCTTGAAAATGTCCAAAGCGAGCACCTCTTTCACCATAAATTGTCAGACTTTATTATATCTTAATTTTACCGAATTTAAAATCTCATGAAGTAATCCCCTATCCCCCAACGTTTCCCTCGTTTTGCTTGAATGTAAAAACATATACAAAGAGACCTAATCATCATTAGGTCTCCACTTTCCTTCAACTTATCTTACGTGTACCTTATATTTACCCCTTCAACCCGCTTAAAGCAATTCCAGCAATAAAATAACGTTGCAGGAAAACGAAGATGAGGATCATTGGCAGCGTGGCAAGTAAGGCACCTGCCATAAGCAATGGATACTCCGTCGCATATTGACCTTGGAAGTTTGCGATTCCAATCGACAGAACGCGCATGCTATCGGACGATGTGACGATCAACGGCCAGAGGAAGTCATTCCATGAGGCAAGAACCGTAAAGATCGCTAAAGCGACAAGCGCTGGTCGTGATAATGGCAAGATAATCCTCCAAAAAATCCCAGGGTAAGAGCAACCATCAATTTTCGCAGCCTCGTCAAGCTCACGCGGAATGGCCATAAAGAATTGACGAAGTAAGAAGACGCCGAAAGCACTAAAGATGCCAGGAACGATTAATGCGGCAAACGTGTCAATCCAACCAAATTCTCTCATGATGACAAAGGTTGGAATCATCACAATTTGTGAAGGCACCATTAAAACCGATAGAATGGCGACGAAAATGACATTTTTAAACGGAAAATAGAGGCGGGCAAAGGCGTATGCAGCCATCGAACAGAGGATTAGCTGTCCAACAGTACGCCCGACGGTCACAATTAACGTGTTCATAAAATATTGCAGAAAGTCGAATTGCTGGAAAACTCGTGCGTAGTTATCAAGTTGAAATTCATTCGGAAAAATGGTCGGCGGCACCTGCATGGATTCAGCAAAGCTTTTAAATGACGTGCTGATCATCCAGAGGAACGGCGTGACCATAATGAATGCGCCTAAAATGAGTATGATATGAACGATCCATTTACGATGACGATTGTGTGGCAACGCAAATTCCTCCTTTTATTGATAATGCACCCATTTTTTTGCAGCACCATTTGTACAATGGTGAAAATCAGTATGACGAGGAACAATAGCAAGGCTTGCGCCGACGCATATCCCATATCAAAGAATTTAAAGCCATCTTCCCAAATACTGTAAACCACCGTGCGTGTCGGTTCTAACAACGTCGGGTTATCTCCGACCATGACGAAAATTAAATCAAAGACCTGTAGTGAGTTAATCATCGCCATCACTAAAACAAAGAAGAGGCTCGGCGTTACAAGCGGTAAAGTGATATGGAAAAACTTTTTAATTTCTCCCGCTCCATCAAGTGTTGCCGCTTCATAGTACGTATCTGAAATCCCCTGTAAACCAGCTAAAATAATGACCGTGTTATATCCAATACTTGTCCAAACACTAGCGATAATAATAGATAAAAGTGCAAAGCGTTCATCAAACAGCCAGTTAATTGGATCTATTCCGATTTTTCCGAGGAAAAAATTGATCAGTCCATATTCAGAATTATACAACCAACGCCAAATCATACCTACCGCGATCGGCATGGTAACGACCGGTAGGAAATACAATGTCCGATAGATAACCATCCCTTTAATTTTTGCATTTAGTAGTACGGCCACAATGGTCGCAATCGCAATCGATACAGGAACGGAACCTATTGTAAAAAATAACGTATTCCATAACGAACGTATAAAAGAATCGTCTTCAAGCGCTTTTGTGAAATTTTCCAAACCGATAAAGGTTGGGGTTTTCAGGCCATCCCAGTTCGTTAAAGCTAAATAAAAAGACGATCCTGCAGGTGCCATATAAAAAAGCAGCAGCCCGAGCGTCGTAGGTGCGATGAACAGATATGCCCAAATCGCTTCTTTCCTCTTAGCAGCACTTTTTTTCTTTATAACCGGAGCTGAATGAGCTCTTGATGAATCTTTCATAAGTACTCCTCCTAGAAAAACGTAGTCTCATAGACTCCTTTTTAGGGAAGAGGGGGAAGATACACCCCCATGTATTATTCGTCTGCTTGCTCTTCTGCCAGTATCTCGTTCATACCTTCTTCGACTTTCTTTAATGCCTCGTCTAATGGCTGATTGCCTAAAAGTGCTGATTCTATTTCAGTTTGTTCAATCGTCTGCCATTCCGCTGTTTGCTCAGACACTGGATAAGGAACACCAAACTCTAGCGTGTCAATAAACACTTGAAGATCGAGGCCTGGAATTGATTCAACCCACGCATCTTCCGTTCCTTTATATGCCGGGATACTAAACCCAGACTCTGCCATAAGCTTTCCAGCTTCTTCGTCGGTCAAAGACTTCATAAGCTTCCATGCGAGCTCTTCGTGTTCAGTTTGGGCATTCATGACCCAGCTCAAGCCGTGAACGATGGCTGCTTTTTCCTTGCCCGCAGGTAGTGGTGCAATTCCAAGATCGTCTCCGAGCATTTCATACAAATAAGGCGTATTCACGGAGATGTTTGGCAGCATCGCTGCTTTACGCGATCCAAAAATCTGGTTGGGCTCCGTTTCGATTTGTGTCTGTATTGACGGAGAGTACATTTGGTCAAGCATCATTTGCATCCACTCCATAGCTTCTAAAGCCTCTGGAGAACCCATACCTGAGGTCGTTTTATCATCACTGATAATGTATCCTCCGTTTTGAAGAATTAAATTGTAATAACCAGCCTGTTCGGAATTGAATGCAATATAGCCATACTGCCCTTTTTCTTCGTCTGTCAGCTGTTCAGCTGCCTCTTCAAGATCATCCCAAGTCCAATCGGCTGTCGGATAATCGACACCGGCCTCATCAAACAACGCTTTGTTGTAAAACAAGCCAATAGTATCAAGAAATGTTGGTAATCCATACATGCTATCTTCGTACGTATACAATTCAACGAGAGAATCGTTAAACACAGTAGTGTCCAAGTCTTCTTCGTCAATGAATGGTTGAATATCTTTAATCAAGCCTGAAGATGCATACTGATAAATATTTGGACCATTCATCCAAAAGACATCAGGACCGCCCCCACCAGCAAGGTTTGTTCTCAGCTTAGTCCAATAATCCGCCCAAGGTGTATATGTCACTTCCACCGTAACACCCGGGTTTTCTTCCTCAAATCGGGCAATATTTTGATCTATGACGTCTTTAAGGTTTTCATCCCAGAGACCTATTTGCAGCGTCGTATCGCCACCAGCATCGCCTGAATCATCACCGCCGCCACAAGCGGCAAGCATGACCATCATCAACGCACCTAAAAGAACCACTAGTCGTTGCTTCACAACAAAACCCCCTTAGCTTAGTTGTAGCCTCTCGTTTGTAATCGCTTTCTTATCTCTGTTAGATTCATAAGCCGCGACGACAACTTCCAGTGTGCGTAATCCGTCCTCACCAGTGATTGAAGGTGTACCACCGTTTTTAATTGTTTCGATAAAATCAGCCATTAACGCTTGATCGGAATTTGTACTATAGCCAAGTTGAGACACTCTGCCCGCGGCATCATTATAATAGACGACGTGCTCTTTCGTAGCATCAATAGAAAGCTTGCCTTTCGTACCGACGATTTCTAATAATACGTCGCCCCAGGCCGGAAATGTTTTTGGCCGTGACCAGCTTGGATCGATGGTAACGACAGTCCCTTTTTCCATCTGCAACGAGACGAGCCCACAATCTTCTACATCAATGTCGTAATAGCGTGTGTCTAGCTCCGCATATACTTGCGCCACTTCGTCCTTTAGAATCCAACGGAGCAAGTCCATCACGTGGACGATATGATCCGCAGCCGCTCCACCACCGGATAGCTCAGGCTGAATAAACCAGCCGCCTGGCATCTGACCGTGGTTCGTTCCGTTGACAGCGAGCACTTCACCGAGCTCTCCTTCGTTAATGATCGACCGCGCCTTCTGAATTGCATCCGCAAAGCGAACGGGGTAAGCAATTTGCAAGATGACACCCGCTTGCTCACACGCCTCAATCATGACGCGCGCATCCTCAACCTTCGTCGCAATCGGCTTCTCACAGAGAATGTGTTTTCCTGCTTGAGCTGCTTTGACTACATGTTCTTTATGATTGGCATTCTCCGAACAAATAATGACCGCATCCATCTCAGTTTCCAAAAATGTCTCCAGACTTGACTCATAAGTCGTTTGCCAATCTGAAGCCATGCGCTGTCCTCGTTCTTCGTCCGCATCCCAAATACCTGCTATCTCTAATTCAGGATGGGCACTCACCACGCTCGCATAGCTGTAAGCGTGCATATGCGCAAAGCTAATGAATCCGATCTTCATGAGACGACCCCTCCTTTAAGCTCCACTGGTCGGCCTTCCTCTGCTGATTGTACTACTGCCTCTGCTAATTCAATTGCTCTTAAAGCGTCCTCCGGCTGAATCTGCAGCGTTTCTTCGCCGCGATGACAACGGATAAAATGCTGCAATTGCTTAAACATCGGCGATGGACCAGTACTTTTCGGTGTCGGCACTTTATCCTGCTCCGTCACTGGACCAATCCATTTGACGGCTTCAGTGTCAGCGCTACTGTGAGTCAGCATCCCGTTTTGTCCGGACAACTCAAAGCTGCTTTCAAATCTGTCGTGCTCCCACGAAAGCTCAACATGCACCATTGCACCGTTTTCCATCCGAATGACTGCCAATACGTAATCAACCGGACGATCTGTCGACGCACGTTTCACCCGTCGAGCCATAATCCGTTCAGCATGACCAAGCGTCCACAAGATCCAATCAAAATCGTGAATGCCTAAATCAAAAGTCACGCCACCGCTTTTTGTCTCGTCACTATACCAGCTCGGCTCACCGTTATAAGGATAGCGGTTTTTGCGCGCGAGACGAAAGACCCCTGGCTGTCCAATCGCGCCATCTTTCACCTTCTGCCGAGCCAAAGCGTATTCGTTATGAAACCGAAGTACATGCCCAGGATACAGCGCAACTCCGTTATCTTTACATACTTGAATGATAGCTCGTGCCTCTTGCGACGATAGAGCAAGAGGTTTTTCACAAACGACCGCTTTTTTGGCAGCTGCGACCGTTTCAATCGCCTCTTTATGCAAATACGTCGGTAAGCAGATGTCGACTGCATCTACACCTTTGGTCTCAGCAAGCGCATCTTGGAGGCTGGGGAATACAGGGATTCCCCGCCAAGCCTCCTCCTCGCCTGCTTGACCAGAACGGCTCACAACACCTGCGATCGTGACGCCTAACGTACGCCACTCCTTCGCATGGCTTTTTCCCATATGACCAGAACCCGCAATGATCACTGCACGCATAGGTAATCTCCTTTCATTACAGAAGCGTTATTCAAGTAGTACTTTTGGCAAACTCAGAAATCTTTACAGGCGCTTTTGTTTCATTGGATTCGTTTGCAGCCATTGTCGCTGTCAACGTTTCCAGTCCATTTTGATAACAAGATAAGATTAAGCTCTGATCTTTTGTCCGAACCGCTTCGATAAATTGCTTATCCTCTTCAGCCATAAAATTAACCGTTGCTTTATAACGCGTAACCTTGCCTTTTTCGACGATTTCCAAGTCCGTGCCATCGATGTGCACGCGGAAGTCTCTACCGAGAATTTCAAGTCCGGAACGATGATCTGGCTGTGTATTCGAGCAATCTAAATGTCCGACGACACCTGATTCAAAGACACAGTTGACAGACGTCACATCTGGGATCGTGATATTCGGAATATCTTTTAATAGTGATAGATTCATATTTGCATAGACATCGGTAATATCTCCGGCAAAATAACGCATAAGGTCAAGCGTATGCGTCGCCTGCTCAACAAGCTGCCCGCCAGACTTGTCCATCTCCCTAAACCAAGGCGTCGGCACAAATGCACTCAAATAGTAACCACGGACCATACCGATTTCTTTACCTTCTAAGTATTCTTTCGCTTTTTGAACTGTATCTAAATACCGTAAGCAATAGCCCGAAGCATTGATAATTCCTGCTTCTTTAATGGCCTCACCTTTCTTTGCCGCTTTCGCTACATCCAGCTCAACGGGCTTTTCAACCAATAAGTGAATCCCTTTTGCGACTGCATCCTCTTCCAACGTGCCGTGCGCAAAAGGTGGAACGCATAAATAGAGCGCATCCATGTCAATTTCTTCGATCATTTGTTTACTGTCAGTATATGCTGGTGCACCATATTGTGAAGATGCACGTTGCACGTTCTCTTCAGAAATATCACATACGGCGACAATTTCTGCATTCTCGTTATCAGAAATATTTTTCAAATGCACAGACGCAATGCCACCGACACCGATAAACCCAACTTTTACTTTACTCATCAATAATCCCCCTTATTCGTTAACACTATTCATAATATAGTCCATATGACGAGACGTATCTTCAGGCAATGCTTTTGGTGACAGGGCATACGGAGACAATTCTGCTGTTAACACATCATCATAACCGATGTCCTTCATCGCCTGAGCCACAGCCTTCCAGTTCACATCACCTGATAGTAGTGACACAAAGCCGGTAATGTTACCTGTTGACGTTTTAAAGTCTTTTACGTGAATTTTGGCAATACGTGAACCGAGAATACGAATCCATTGCTCTGGGAAGCCAAATTGCAACACATTACCTACATCAAAGTAAACCGCTGCTTTTGGAGAATCAAGCTCGTCAACGTAACGGGCTAGTTCAAGCGGCGACATTAAAAACTTGTTCCACACATTTTCGATACCGATAAAAACATCTTTTTCTTCAGCAATTTTTAAAAGAGGCTTGAGCATTTCCTGGCTTCTCTCATAGCACGCATCATAAGGAACTGCATCTGTGACTGCTCCAGGCACGACAAGAATGGTGTCCATTCCCATAACGGATGCCAGCTCAATTTGCTTTTGCACGACTGCGCTCCCTTTAGCACGTACCTCTGCATCTTCCGCACAAAGTGGATATTTCCATAATAGCGCTGTAGACAGGCTGCGAAGCTTTAAGCCATACGATTCAGCCATTGCCTTAATCTCAAGCGCTTCCTCATCCGTCGTCTGCATCGTCAGCCCGACATCACCATCATCATTCAAATTAAGCTCTACTGCCGTAAACCCCGCTTCTTGACTGATCGAGAAAACGTCTTCCAAAGAAGTTCCAGCTGGAAAACACCATTGATTTAAAGCTTTTAACATGATCATGCCTCCTAAAAAATGTAATAATGCTACAATGAAAAATTAAATTTATCTTGAAGTAGTACCGAAGCTGCACCTAACATATCAAAATTCCCTTCAAGCGACGTCATTTGCACCTTTAGCCCTTTAGCCATAGGGTGGAGCGTATTTTTCTCCAAATGGACTTTGACTTGGTTGTACAAGGATTCGTTCTCATAGACCAACTCCCCTCCAAGAATGACCTTTTCTGGATTAAATAAATGAACCAAATTCGTGATGCCTATGGCCAGATTCTTTGCCACTTCATCATTAATCATCACGGCCAGCGGATCTTTGTCCTTCAACGAGCGAATAAAAAGCGGTAGCGTCATCTTTAAAATATCACCTTGTGCCGCCTCTACCATCGGTGAAGTTGCCCCTTTTGTAATGTGAGAGAAAATACGTGTTTGAATGGCTGGCCAACTGACATAATTTTCTAAACATCCACGGCTTCCACACTCACAAAGCTCACCATGGCGGTCAATGCTCGTATGACCAAACTCTCCAGCTCCGCCACCTCTGCCTCGATAAATGTCACCGTTGACAATAATCCCAGCGCCTACCCCGTCGCCTACAGTCACATATAGCATATTTTTACATGAATCAAAAGAATTAAAATTCTTTTCTGCCAAAATGAAAGCGTTTGTATCATTGTCCACATAAACAGGTAGATGAAAGGCATCTTCAAACATCCGTTTAATCGGGACATTGAACAAATTCATCTTAGAATTATGACGGACGACACCTTCCGACGCATCGACCACCCCTTGGGTAATGACCGCAATGCCTGCACACTTGTCAAGTGAAGCCGTGTGCTTCATGAAAGCTTGCAGCACTTCGATCACTTCCTCAATGACTTTCGGGCCATTGGTCTGCACAGGAACGTGAATTTTCCGCCGCACATTTGCTTCCAAATTCATTTCAGAGACAATCAGTGATGATTTTTTGATCGCAACGCCGATCATAAAATGGCGATCCGGTAAAAATTGCACAAGCTTAGGTTTTCTCCCGCCGCTTGATTGTCCAATGCCTCCTTCGCCTACAAGCCCTTCTTGAATAAGCTCCTGCACAGCTGTCGTAACGGTCGTCGGACTAAGCTGGTGCCTTTTGGCGATCTCTGTTCGGGAGATTGGACCATAATGACGTATCGTATCCAAAATGATGGACCGATTTAATTCCTGGATGAGCTTTAAATCACCTGTTCTCCGCAATCCGACGTCACCTCAACATTCTCCAACGACCGGATGAAGTAAAGCTAAAAACGAGACACATTAGAAAACACATTAGCAAATTTCGGTTTTTATGAAGTTACTTTTAGCACTGGTTGTATGAAGTTTTCAACTGCATTATATAAGTATTCTGTAAAATAAACAACCATTTTTGTGTCTTTTTTGCCTAATTTGTCTTTTTAGACAATTTTAACAGGCGACTTTGTTTTAAGAAGTCACAGAAAAAAAAAGGCCGTCACTTTTTTCGGTACATAGGTAGTATGGATCATCGCTCACTGAAAAGTGTTTACCAGGTTCATGCTAAGCTCGTGCAATGTTTTTCAGATGTTTAACAAGGTGAGACAGGGATTACTAAAAACCGGGGGATCCGTTTGTCGTATTTGCAAAAGTGATGCCTTCCGCCAAAGCATGATAGCCTCACATAGCTTGAAAAGGTTCGCGGAATTAAGTTTAATGAAAATAAATGAAGAAACTGATTGAGTTGACGAAATAGATTGGATTGAGGTGGGTGATGTAAGTGAAGCAATTTCCTCAAGGAGTCAAATTTTGTTATCCTTGGCGAAGTTATCAACGCGAAGTATTGGAACATTTAAATACACATTTAAAAAACAATCATTTACACCTTGTTGCACCGCCAGGGTCAGGAAAAACGGTGCTCGGCTTAGAGGTCATGCTGCGATTAAATAAACCAACGCTTATTGTGTCGCCAACATTGGCGATACGCAACCAGTGGGTTGATCGTTTTACGGAGTTGTTCTTACAGCAGCAAGAGCCGCCTGATTGGATTTCAACGGATGTAAGGAACCCAGCGTTTGTGACAGTGACTACATATCAAGGGCTACATGCTTTATTAGAAGGCAAAACTAAAGAGAAAGGCAACGATTCCGATTTAGATGATGTCGAAAGAGAACTAAACGAGGTTGATATTTGTACAAAAGAAAAAGCGTTAGAAAAGCTGCTTCTGCAAAACTTTCAAACATTGATTTTAGACGAAGCCCATCATTTAAGGACGAGCTGGTGGGAGACAACCCGATGGTTTCGCGATCAATTAAAGCAACCGGCGGTAGTTGCACTAACCGCAACCCCACCATACGATGTAAGTTCCTCAGAATGGGAAAAGTATTTGGAATTGTGCGGACCAATCGATGAGGAAATCGATATTGCTGCCTTAGTCAGAGAAGGGGATCTGTGTCCACACCAAGATTACGTCTGGATGTCTACGCTCAGCCAGAAGGAAGAAGGCCCGATCCGTGCCTTTCGCGGTGAAGTACAAAAGGTGATTCAAGAGGTCAAAGTCAATAAAGACTTGATACACCTTTTAGAAAACCATCCGTGGATCACTTCAACAAACGAGCTTGAGGAAAAATTGGCTAAATACGGGTATTTCATTTCCATTATTTTGTTTTTAAAAGATATTGGGAGCGATCGTTGGCAATTGCCTTTTCAACAACTGGATGAAAAACATACTGATTTGCCGCAGCTGACTGACGAATGGATGGAAGAATTGCTTAGTGGACTGCTTTATCATGACCAACACGTGAATGTGAAAGACGAGCCTCTTAAAAGCATAAGAAAGACATTATCAAGCATCGGCGCACTTGAACGAAAAAGTGTCCGACTGGTCGCAACAAAGAGAATGCAACGGACTTTCATGCAAAGTGCTTCGAAACTGCAAAGTATAACAAATGTCGTTTCACTTGAAAAAGACACGCAAGGAAATGAGTTCCGGCTTGTTGTGTTAGCTGATTACATATATAAAGATGACTTGCCCAAAGCAGATCAAGACATAAAACCAATGCACCGGTTGGGAGTCATTCCTATCTTTGAAGTGTTAAGAAGGCAACTGAAAAATCGTTGCCAGCTTGGTGTTTTAACTGGCTCGATCGTCATTATTCCAACTCATGCCGTTTCTCGCCTGCATTCATCCGATTTAAATTTTTCAGTTCAGCCATTACGACACGATCCAGCATACAGCGAAGTGATGATGACCGGAGCATCAAGGCAAGAGATGGTGAAAGTCATCACGACCCTCTTTTCAGAAGGATATATTGATACGCTGGTAGGAACAACTGCCTTGCTCGGAGAAGGTTGGGATGCGCCAAGCGTAAACACGCTCGTATTAGCTTCATTTGTCGGGTCATTCATGTTAACCAACCAAATGAGAGGAAGGGCGATCCGCTCAGACAAAACCAATCCCGAAAAATGCGCAAACATTTGGCACTTGGTATGTGTTGATACCAACACGTTGGATGGAGGATATGATTATTCTTCATTATCGAGAAGGTTTAAATCGTTAAGTGGATTAGACGAGGAATTACCGATGATCGTTTCTGGGATAGAGCGCCTCCGCTTCCCTCACCCGCCATTTTCAGCTAAAACGGCAGAGGACATCAATTCTCTTATGACAAAACGAGCAATGAAGAGGACAAGCTTGTTTGCAAGATGGCAGGAAGCCACACATTTAGGTGAAAAGAAAAGAGAACAAATGGATGTAAAAAAGCACGCCGTACCGAGACCATTTTTATTTAAGCACACATTAAAAGCACTGCTCATCACGACGGCAGCAATGATCATAGGTATAGTGTATGAATCTGCTGAGGCGAGCCTCTATGTAGAGTATGATGGCATTTTGCCTACAATAGCAATTGCCGGCGTCGCGGGCTTGATTTTTTCAGCACCCTTTTGGTGGAAGGCTGTGCGAATATTTGTTGGGAATATTTCGATTGAATCAAGCTTACAAACCGCTGGACAGATCATTTATGATGTTTTATTTGAAATTGGAAGTATCGATACCCCGCCAAAGCAAAACAAAGTCGGCGTCAATAATCAATCAAATGGCATGGTCTGCTGTTCCCTCGAAAAAGGAACTCCTTATGAACAAAAACTGTTTTTGCAAGCTTTACAGCAGTTTCTTGAGCCGATAGATAACCCCAGATACATCCTTCATCGCACATCTGGGGGAAAGTGGTATGCCCGCCACGATTACCACGCGATCCCAGACGAAATCGGACGCAAAAAGGAATACACCCAGCTTTTTGAAGAGAAGTGGCAAAAGAAACTCGGTCAAGCAAGTGCCATTTTCACAAGAAATGTTGATGGAAGAAAGATCTTATTAAAAGCACGCGTAAAAGCCATGTCCGGAAAATTTGTCAAACGGACAGAACGCAAAAGCGTATGGAAATAATCGTTTCCTTGAAAGTTAGGCTGACATACTACGCCTCGTTGTATTCACCTATTTTTTACAGAAAACAAAACCGGATCGGCAACGATGGACCTACTGTTGCCCGTATTTCAGGAAAATAACACATAGGGAGACTTTATGTAAAACAAAGTTGAGTAGAAATACGTTTGAGGCTGTTGAATGCTGAAACTCCTTTTTAGAAATAGCATTGTTGACAGACAGCTAAAGGATTTAGAGCCCAGATGTCTTTAAACGAATGCCTTACAGCAGAAGGAACAGTCGAAAACAATATTTTTCGTATCGAGCAGAGAATATCAAGAAGCTGTTTAATTTACTACCAATAAGAGACAATAATAAAAAGCTCGTATGATTATGAAAGGAGCCTAGATGACATGGAGAAACCAATACCTTTTTTAATGTTTCAAGAAGGCAACGCTGAAGAAGCAATGAATTGGTACATCTCATTGGTCGAAGACTCTGAAGTGAAAAGTATTACTCGCTACGGTGCAAATGATGTAGGTGAAGAAGGAACCGTGATGAGTGCCACCTTTTCACTGAAAGGGCAAGAATTTATGTGCATCGACAGCCACATCAAGCACGATTTTACCTTCACTCCCTCGTTTTCTATATACCTCACCTGTACGACAGAAGAGGAAATACAAGCCTTGTATGATGCACTGGCTGAAGAAGGCGACGCGCTCATGCCTCTCGATCATTATGGATTCAGTCACCGCTTCGGCTGGCTAGTCGATCGCTTTGGGGTTTCCTGGCAGCTAGACCTTCCTTTTAAAGAATAAAATAATAGCCTAAAAATTAAGCGCTTTTTCACAAAGACTGTAATGAGAAGATACTTAGGATAAATACAAGCCAATGTATTTACCTGGTCTTCTCGGTGAGTTAAGGACAAGTGATTAAATCTGTACTTATTGCCGTTCCTTTAAGAGGACATAAGGAGATTTTAAATGGCTATTTTAAGAGACATAGAATATGAAAATAGTGGCTGTGAGTTTGAAATTCAGTTCATTGCCGATAGAGGAGATGGTTTAAAAAGTAAAGTAATCCTTCGTGATGTATTGAATACAAAGGGTATATCATGGGATTTCGCTTATTTTAAATACGGATTAGCATCAAATTTTTTCAGAATTAATCAGTATGGATAAGCAATATCATTGTGAATTTGCCCCTTCAGACCCAGGGTTCATGATCTTTTATATCGCGCCGCCATCAGAATTTGCCGATATTTAAATGTATAAGCTTATCTTTGCGCTTGACGCAGGTAAAATGAGTCATCATAGTATAACAGATTCTGGTCCAGCTCTTTGTCTCATCGTGAATAAATCTGAACTCGAAGACTTTTTTCATGCATATTGTAAAGAACACAACTTGAAGATAGATAAAAATAAAGCGTTCTAATACTTTTAGATCCTATAGTGGACGAACAGAAGACGATGCTTATTGGCATCGTCTTTTAGAGATCATATGTCGTTGAATTATTCGTGATCAATAGTACATTTCCTCAAAAGGCTTTATATTAAGAGCGGAATGACTTGTCTCCAGAGCCTTTCGCACTATTGAAACGAAGACGTTGCCCCAAATTGCTTCATTTTCGCCTTGATAAGTCTTCGGCTTCTTAGCGACTATAAACTTGCTCAAGATAATCATTCAAGTCATGTCACCTTCACAACTAACTCACTGTCGGTACTTCAGTCATCTTTCCTGTTCTTCTCCTCCCTAATTTTTTATATTCTTAGGGCGCAGGGTTTGGCTCTATCGTATTGTTGCTGTCAGTATTTTTCCAAATTTCTGCTTCTAACTCTGGGAATCCTAAATCAACAATGTCGTCTTTCGTTTCGTCTGTTAACGAAAGTCCCCATTCTTCAAAAAATGGAATCAAGTTCTGTCTTGCAGCTTCAGAAGCCCAGACCATCGTTTGTTGTATTTTTTCTTCATTGGTTTGTGGCAGTTCGCTTTCTGGTGTTTCACGAACCTGCTTAAAGAAGGTCGGATAAAAATCATCTCCATACGCAAGGTCCAATTGCCAGAACATCACGAGTTTCTCAAAGACGCCTAAATCAGCATAATCTCTGGACGGCTCTTCTAAAAATTCGAAGGCTCTATCGTAGACACCGTCTGCTTCCAAGCGTGAAGGTTGGCCAAAATGTTCCTGAACGGTAAGGCTAAAGATGTTCGTTGTGACTTCAGTAAACATGCCTGGTGTCCAAGGGTATTGCTGATGCACGTGGCCTAGCTCATGCCACGGTCCCCAACCATCCGTTTTCAATAGATTTAGGTCTAATACATACTGCATGGCTTCCTCAGCATAGGCCGTGTGATTAAACCAAGCGTACATCCAATATCCCTCTTCTTGGGTTTGCCGGTAATGATAACGGAAGTCTGTCGTTCGATGTAAGGAGCTCGCATTTGGTGATAACCCTGATACTTCGGCTTCAATATCGACAACTTCGTCATGCGCTTCTAGTAATTCTTCCGGGTCGGAAACCATCTCTGCAAAACTGATATCTGCTGTAATCATCACTTTAGATGATACTAATTCAAACACAGGCGCAGTGGCATTGTCTTCCAAGCTTTGCTGCCATTCCGCTAGCGTTGTATTTCCTAGTTCAAATGTCGGGATAATGTCTGCGCCATTAATTGTCACTTGTGCCGGTTGATTGGTCGGCTCGCTTTCATTAATCAGATAAAGAATGCCGCTTTCTGAAGCGGTCATTTTATTGACGCCTGGTTTCAGTTCAATCCCTTCTGATCTCCCTTCTGCATATTCATTTAATATCGGTGGGGAGATGACAAGTCTAGGCAGAACGGACTGATTGGCTTTATGCACAGTGACAGTGATTTCTTGACCTTCGGATACATAGCGTCCTGTTGGCTGATAATATGAGGGACCAAACGACACCTTTAAACGCTCTCGTTCATCGTCAATCGTACCGTTTTGTTGTAAAGTAATCGTTGTTTTATTGTCAGGAGCACTTGCCAGTGAATAAGTAGGAAAAATCAAGGTGAAAATTAATAAAAAACTGCTTATCATAGTCATTTTTGCTCTCATTTCCATCTCCCTTTCGGAACAATCTCAATATTTTTTGTGTCACACAACAAGATTTACTTCTAGATAAATCTTCTGAAAAAGTTCAATAGAAAATTTAGCAACCCCCTCCTTTCATTAACTATATAGAAATAAAAACATGATTGTTCATGCGCTTAGAAGTCGCCATTTACACAGTTTCCTCAATGGAGTTCTCTATATTGTTAATTATTAGATTTTTGTAAATATTAAGATTTAAGAGATAATCATTGTACCAGACTGATAGAACGGGGTGATCATGACCTCATTTACACAATGGTCAAGAACGCATTATTTTTTGAAGAATGACAGCATTCATTTAGTATCATTTCGACAATTTGGTGCGAACCCTTCAAGATTTATACAAGCTTAGGAGTTCGCACTTAGAACGGTACACCTAACTTTACACGAGAAACACTTCTGGATATTCTACAATACCATGCACGCCGTCTAAGCTGCCTTTGACGAGCTCTAAGACCATAAAAGCTTCGTCAGAAACATCAAAGGGCGGGAAAATTTGATACTGCGACGCTCGTGTAAATCCGAATTTTGGATAATACCTCTCGTGTCCGATGACAATCACCACTTGAAACCCTAGCATTCTAGCTTTCTCTAATGAATGATGCATTAATGCTTTCCCGACCCCTTGGTTTTGAAAGGCAGGTTTCACAGAGACAGGAGCGAGGGCGAGGGCTTCCGTCGTCTTCGTCTCATTTTTTATTTGAATCTTGCTTAACATAATATGACCGATGAGATCTTCTTCTCGTTCGTAAACGATTGAAAGCTCTGGAATAAACACATCTGTTTTGCGCAAACGGTGTACAAGCTCATGCTCTGTTTGATCGCTGTAGGGTAGTTCAGCAAAGGCTTCTTTGACAAGTTGCTCGGTTCGTTGATAGTCTCGTTTTTCTTCATTTCGAATTCCCATATTGACTGCCTTTCTCTTTACATTCTATTTTTAGTCAATCATTGATCTCCTTCTGGAAATACTTTCTAGACCTCTTCCCCTTTTCCTTCTTTAATTCATCGTGTGAGAAAGAGCCTATATCTTAATCGTGGGGAAGCATTTCGCATCATACATGGCTCTTTAGATAAACTTAACCGTTAGTTCCGGCTTAAATTAAGTAAAAAGTCCCGTAACAGGACATTGGGTCTTGTGTCCTGTTACGGGGCTGCCTTGCGTATTTTGATTGTTTACTCCGCGTTCATGCGCCACACAGTCAATCCTGAACTCATCGTCTGACAATGCCCAATCGCTTGCTGGGCATCGTTCATCGTTGAATTTGTATCGACAAGATAGCGGAATTCGTAAAAGCCGCCTAATGTCGCTTTAAAATTCGTCTCCCAATAGTTACTCATCGCCCATGAATAAACGTGACGCTCAGTGTCATCCTTTTGCTGGGTATGCAATAATCGCGTGCCGCGTTCGAGGCTGCCTAATTGCACAAGCGGCGTATCTGGTGTGGCGATCATGAGCGAGCGTTCTTCGCCGACAAAGGCCATACCATCTTGAATGCAGTAATAATCTAACAGCGTTCCTGGAAGCTGATCGACCCATGGACGTACATTGGCACCCGCTTTATCAAAATAGAGTGTTTCGTCCTGCTTTGTACTCGTCATAAAAGGGAGGGAAATATAGACGTTTTCAGGCTCCCATACGCTCTCCTTATGCAGGCGAACAGCGACGTCTACTCGGCTGCTTGACGCGTATACTTTTAAGAATAGTGAATAATAGCTCATACCATCGACTTCAAACTGGAGCTCAACCGTGCCGAACAATGGACCATTTGCTAACGCACGCGCCTTGACCAGTTGACCTACGGAACGTTGCACATTTAATCCTTTACGGTTACGGCCCATCGTACTTCGTGCGGTAAAAACGCTCCCTGAATGTTTAGGGTCTGTCGCCGGCGTCACTTCGTAGACTGGAGAAAAAGCGTTATGCTTCCGATCGGTACGAAGCAAATCTTCTCCTGACGCTTTATCTATCCAGGAATCAATGCCTTCCCCGCTCCACGTTAATTTCACATAAGGCGACTCGATGCTGTGCTCCGTAATCACAAATGGGCTAGTGCCCGCCCCTGAAGGCTGGATATCATCAATGTCGTAGATTGTGTCCGCGCCGACCAATTTAACATTACTCGTCGTGATCGCTGCAGACGTTTTTACCGGACGGATAAAGTAGTGCTTTTGTTCTCCTGGCTGAAGATCGACCTCAATGGTTGCACTTTCAAAGCTCGTTTGATGGGGAACAACTTTTCCGCTTTGCTCCTCAACGACTTCCAATCCGTCCGAAAACCGTGCGTTCTCAAAGCCATTCCATGTTAATTCAACCAGTTGCTTAGTGGGCTGTGATTCCGTATTCATCACTTGATAGCGAAATGCCCGTCCTGGATGTAACAATGCGCCCCCGTTTGCGGCGTTTAGTTTGTCTAATGCATGATGCGCTAGCCGACTGGCATTGGCCGCGTATGCGAGCTTGCGTACTTCAAGCATTTGTACATTCCAATCCCATGGCGAATGAATCGATGCATGATAGCCCCACGTATGCTCAGCGTACATGACGAGCTGGTGTTCAATCTTCTCTCGCTCTTCAGCGCTAATAATGTTCTCATCTGGATCAAGCGCTTTAACTTTACGCAACGCACGCTGGCCGTCTTTAAAAATTTGTGTTTGCATTGGTGTCGATGCGACGCCGTCTGACCACCAGTCTGGCCAATCTCCACGATACACAGGAATGTCCGTCTTCTGTACTTTCAATTGCTTAAAGAACTGACTTAATGTCGTCATTTCAATTTGCACTTGCTCGCCATGCTTTTCATTCCACGCATTCAGCACTTGCATAATGTCGCCATTTGGTGAACCATTGTCCGTTGCAAGTCCTGATACCATCACGGGCACGAAGTCGTATGGATACCCTTCCTCCTCTAGCTTTTTTAAATAACGTTCAATCCGTGTCGTCATCACTTCATCGTGATTGTCTACGATTGCCGGTGTATGAAATTCATCACGAATCATATAGCGTCCGACGCCATCCGGACAGAGGCCGAGCTCATTACCGATCATGTAATGCTCCCCATTCCATACGAGCAACCGTTCACCCGCTGGCGTTTCCCACCAAAACGGCATTTGTTTACGACCGAGGGGGAACATGCCATGATGTGTATGAATACACGAAAACAAGTGTTTTACGCCGACATCGAGCAAACTCTGCGCGTAGCCCCAGCTATACCCATTAATATCTGCGGTCATCGCCGAATCTACAGAAACGCCGATCGACTTTCCGTAATCTGCCGCTTTTTGATGAATTGAGCGAAGCAAATCTTCGCCAGCAAGTTCTGTCATATTCAGATAGGTTCCCGATAATTCAATATCTCCCTGCCGTACCGCTTCCGCAAAATCCTTTTTTTCTTCTTCCGACGCCTCTTTTAAAAACTGTTCGACAGCCCAAAATGTCTCACACGTCCATTTAAAGCCCTTTCTCTCAGGACGTACCCCGGAACGGATGTCTTTTGAGATGGCAATGGCTTGGCGAATAAAGTCAATATGATACTGTTCAATGCGTTCCTGCCTTTCTGTATAGCCAATATCTGTATGGGAATGATGGATCGCGTATATGCGCCACTTTCGATTTAGTTGTTTCATATATTTTTTCGCTCCTTAGTTTTTAGTTGAATTGGCAAAAAGCTGGCAGACTCCTTTAAATGTACTGAACGATAAATCGTCGGAAATACGGACAGGGACGCCTTTCATTTGATCGACAACAAACAACGTTCCACTTTTGGCAATCTGTCCGCCGAGAATGATCGCATCTGGCTTAAACGACGCGATGACTGGGGAAAGAGCGTCTTCCAACCGGTTGCGCCATTTTTGAAACACTTCAACCGGTCGTTTTTCTCCTGCTAGTGCGCGCTCTGCCAAGCGCTTCACATCATCCGCACCTGCCGAGACGTCAGCCACTCCTGTCTCTAAAGCAAGCCTAAGAAGACCTCGGCGGGAGAAATGATCGTCCATGATGCCGTCGAGATAAGGCACACGGTACAGCCATCCTTCAGGCGGGACACCCTCACCACATTTCACTAAATGCCCATTGCTGACGAAAGCTGATCCAAATCCCGTGCCAATGGTTAACACAATCACACGGGAAAAAGATCGTCCTGCGCCATACGAGCATTCGCCTAAAGCAAATAACGCCGCATCATTTTCAAAAGCGATGACCGGAGCTTCAAGCCATCTTCCTTTCAGCTCCGGTAACGCAGTCAGTCGATCGGTCAATTCACTTTTTAGATTGACTCCATATAACGCATCGAACTTTTGTAACCCCTTGATCTGGCAAATCCCTTTTTCATAGTCGAATGGCCCAGGAAAAGCCATACCAACCCCACGAATGATTCCTCCATCAGGTACCCGTTTTGCTTGCGTTTGGATTAATTCGCTAAAGTGATCGATCAGTTCATCTTTCGGTGCATCTGCATGAGATGGATACACGTGCACCCCGTCAACCATCGCACCATCGCAGCGTACGATACTGGCCTTAATATACGTTCCTCCAACATCGAAGGCCAAGACGTAATCAGGCATGCGAATCATCGACCAAACTCACGTCCCAATTTTTTGCGACGCCAGCCTTAATCAGCTTACATGGCGTGCTTCCTAAATTCTCGACCGCATAAGCACCAAACGCTGCCGGAACGATGTACGATTCCGCATAATTAAATTCGACAGACACACTCTCATCTTCCAATGAAACAATACGTACACGTTCACCTTCCACGAGGTTAAACATGACAAATTCGTCGGCTGTATCATCTTCCCAGCGGTCGGTTAAATGTAGGCGATTGACATAAAACAGCAGATCATCCCGCTCACCGAGCACATACTCTTCATTCTCTCCTTGCTGCTTAACAAGCTGCGGCGATTTCATTAATTGGTCTTTAACCCAATTGGTTTTTCGAGAGAAATCGATGTTGTCAAAGGCGTAATCAATATTGATCGGTCGTTGCTTACCATCTGCGTCTTTTCTGACGTAATCGTAGATTTTAAAGGTAAACCACCATGTTGTTGCAGAGATTTCCAAGACGAAGTTATCCTTCCCTGAGCAATGAACGGTCCCCGTCGGAATGGGATAAAAATCACCTTTTTCACTCGGCCATTCCTGAACGTAATCGGTAAATGCGATCGGCTCACCTGTCTCCTGAGATTGTTCAACAGCACTTCGGAAGCCTTCCGCGGTACAGTCTTCCGTCAAACCGAGATATACCTTCGCATCATTTTGCTTTTCCATAATGTAATACGACTCTTGTTGTTCCATAAATTCGTTAAAGGTTTCACGGACATAGGCTTGTTTCGGGTGCACTTGACAGGACAAGTTGTCACCATCCATCGTATCGAGGAAATCAAAGCGAACAGGGAAATAATCGCCAAACAGACGAGCATTTCGCTCACCTATCATATCCACGTGCGCAAAGGCCATGACGAGCAGGAAGGGAATCTCAACGATGTGTTCCCCCTTCGATATAAGCACAGAATTTTCCGGTGCGATCGGCTCAAAATTCCATGCACAATTCACCATATCTTCTGGTAAATCAGCTACCTTCTTTAAGTATTGTCCTCCCCAAATACCTGGCATTAAAAATGGTTTGACACGAAGCGGAAAACGAGCGATGTCCCGAATAACCTTTTGTAAGTCGCCGACAGTCAACGCTACAGGATCTTTAGGTTCATTCATGTCGACATACCAATCAAAGGCAGTGAGCGTTTCCTTCCGATACGTCTCCAGTAATGGCCACTCTAAAAAGTAGGCTATTTTGTACTTCTCGACAGCATCAACATTCCAACTAAAACCAAAATTCAGCAAACCGTTTTTATGAGCAATCTCTTGGTGCTCGCGTGACACATCGAGAAAAATAGATACGTCCGCACAACCATTTGACACCCACAATGCTCCTGGTCCAAAAACAATGCAGACCGTTGGCTCATTTGCTGTCTTTTTCAATTCAGTAACATAAGTTGAAAAGTCGTTTTGCGTCCCAGCACGAAAATACTCGTCTAGCTTTTGATCTGCCACATAGCCAAAAGCTCGATTATCGGTAATGTTCTTTTGAAAATGTTGTCTCAGTTCTGATCCCGATTTCAAATACCCATACGTGTCAAGCACCTCAAAACGAAGCCCTCGTTCTTGCACAAAAGGAAGTGCTTTCTGTAACAGCGCTTGAAAATCTGCACCGTGTGTCCCATCGATTACGAACGTAACGACATCCTTTTGCTTGTCTTCCACCTCCGCCAGCACGTGCTCCAATAAAGAATCGTACCCTTCCACCATATCTTTTTGTAACAGCGCTTGACGCACAGGATTCAATGGTCTTTTTTCAAACATGTCACTCTTCCCCCTTCATCTCATATTGAACTTTCCTGTTATTCGACGATCACTTGATTTGGCTCATCAAAAAATGACTGTAAAACGAGTGTAGCGGCACCGATGAGCCCCGCCCTCTCCCCTAAAGACGAGTTTTGAATCTGAACCTTTTGGGGATGGTGTAAAAGAGCTCGTTTTTTCATCATATCGGCAATGGTTGGCATCATCGGCTCATAATGATTGACCATCGACCCCCCGATCAGTAAAACTTCAGGATCAAAAAAGTGGATAAACGTCGTTAACGCTATACCGATGTACCGGCCAGCTTCATCGAGAATACGTCGGGCCAGCTCATCGCCGCCTTGTGCCGCAGCGATCACGTTACGTAACGCTAGTTTTTTTCATCCTCTTCAATCAATACACTTAACTGACTTGAGACACCGCGACGTACCTCTTCTTTTACTCTGCGAACGACCGCTAAACCAGAGGATAATGCTTCTAAACAGCCATAATTTCCACAATTACATAAGGGCCCGTCAATATCGATCGTTCCGTGACCGAGGTCACCACCCCCGTTATTAAACCCTCGATAAAATCTCCCTTGGTAAATGACACTGCCGCCGATCCCTTCATCAGCTAAGATAAAGATGACGTTTTCCTTGCCTTTAGCGGCACCAAACCACATTTCCCCTAAAGCAGCTGCATTCGCGTCTTTTTCTAAATGCACAGGCAGACGATACCGTTCACTGACCATATCTCGCAGAGGAACATGTCGCCATCCGGTTAGATTGGGCGGTTGAAGGATCACGCCCGATTCAATATCCAATGGACCAGGGGCCGAGATGCCGATGCCTAAGATACTTTCCTTTGTTACTCCTGCCGTTTCAATTACTGTATCAATGACAGCAAACATTTGCCCGACGATCGATGTACTTTCTAATGAAGCATCTGTCGGCACTTTTTCTTCAGCGACAACCGTTGCCTGCAGGTTGGTTAACACAGCCGATACTTGCGACACGCCTACCTCGACCCCGACCGCATAGTAAGCGTTTGCATTCAGACCATAGAGAACGGGCTTTCGACCACCTTTAGATTCTCCATGTCCCTGCTCACTTATTAAATTTGATTGAAAAAGCTTCTGAATAATATTGGAGATGGTAGCAAACGTCAGCTTTGTCTTTTCAGCAATGTCAGCTTTTGAAATAGGCCCCTCATTACGAATAAGACTTAATACAACGGATCGGTTCATTTGCTTCATATGATCAGCATTACTCGCAGACCTGTTCGATTCCATCTAATACTCACCTCCTTATTAAAACCGTTTTAATTTCCATCAATAGAATAAACCTTTCCGAACAAAAAAACAATCATTTTTCTAATAACTTTACATTGTTTTTAAAATCGTTTTAATTATGCATGTTGCGTCTTCTTACTTATGTTCACCAAACAATTCAATTGTAAGTAAGGTATACTGACAGGAGAAGACAATGTAAATGGACGGTGATTGTGATGGATATCCGGCACTTAACTTATTTTATCGAAGTAGCCAAATGCCGTAGCTTTACTCGTGCGGCTGAAAACTTATTTGTGACACAGCCAACAATCAGTAAAATGATTAAAAATTTGGAGGATGAGTTAGGTGTTGAGCTTTTTGAACGATCGCGTAAACAGCTTGTTTTGACAGATGCAGGGCGGCTTATTTTAGAAAAAGCACAAACGATCCACCAAGCCTTTGAGCACTTACAGCAAGAAATTGATGACTTAGTCGGCTTACAGAAAGGGCACCTTCGCATCGGCGTGCCGCCTATCATGGATGGCGAGCAGATCATACGCCTGCTCGGGGAGTTTCACCAGAAGCATCCCCATATCACATTTGAGCTTTTTGAAAGTGGTGCCAAAAAGATTGAACAAGGGATTCAAGATGACCAGTTAGATGCGGGAATTACCGTGCTACCGACACTGGATGAGCATTTTCATTCATTTACCTTTTTAAAAGAAGAGCTTATGGTCGTCATTCCTCCCTCTCACCCCCTAGCCAATCGAAAGCAAATTAAGCTTGAACATTTGCAGAACGAGCCCATTATCATGTTCAATAAAGACTTTGCGTTAAACGACCGCATTACTACTGCTTGCCAACAAGCTGGATTTAAGCCCCGAATGATTGCCGAAAGCGCACAATGGGATTTTATCGGGAAAATGATTGCCGCGGGGTTAGGTCTTTCTATCCTTCCCCACAGTGTCACGAAGCTACTAAAGGAAGATGTGCATACAATACGGATCATTCAGCCTACAATGCACTGGAGCCTTGCATTGATTTGGAAAAAGGATCACTATGTCTCTTATGCAACACGCGCCTGGCTCTCCTTTACCCAAGAACGAATGATGCTTGAAGGACTGTAGACCGTTGCCAAAACCTTATATAACTCTATAAAGTTATGTTTCATTCCCTGTTCTACGTGTCCGATTTTGCCGAAGCTACTTTCGTTTGATATAACACTCCGAGGGCGTAAATTCCCATACAACGAATGGTACATATCAGCGTGCTCTTTTAGGTGATACTACGCTAATTCTTGATAGCTAGATAGATTTAGACTTGCATTATAGTCTCGATCTATCTTTAAACCACATGCCGAACAATTGTATGTACGATCTGATAATTTAAGGTCTCTTTTCAAGTGTCCACAATGACTACATGTTTTTGACGATGGATACCATGTGTCAGCGAGTACAAGTTGGATACCGTAAAACTCACATTTGTACTCCATTTGTCTTTTAAACTCATGTAGACATTGCTTTGTGATTGCCTTTGAAAGATGTTTGTTCTTCATCATTCCTTTAACATTCAGATTTTCCATGACAACTTTAGATGGCTTGGTTTTCACTATCTTTTTCGTTGTTTGATGAGCTATTCCTTATGTTTGCTAATTTACGATGAACTAACTTTATTTGCTTTTCGAGTTTTATAATATTGCTCGTTTTGACAAACGTACTCCCTTCTTTGTTAGATTCGTATTTTCTAGATACGCCGCGCTGCAATCTACGCAATTTCTTTTCTAGCTTCTTAACCGCTTTCGTTTTGTTGATGTTTTTAAACGTCGTGCCGTTACTACACACTGCTAATTCTTTTATTCCAACGTCAATTCCAATGACTTCTTCTGTTAACTCAACTTGTGGTTTCTCTTGATCAACACCAACGGACAAATACCAATACATTCCGTTAAAACTAACTCTAGGGTTGGTATATTTGATACTCATCGGAATCTGGCTGTTTTCATCCATCCTACTTTTTCAATGAGGACTTGCATCTGCTTCACTTTCAGTTTTTCTGTATCATTGTAGAATGACGGCTTAGACTTCCGTCTACTTTTAAATTTTGGTTTATCAGCCAATCCATTAAAGAAGCGTTTATATGCATTACACGCATCTTTTACAGCTTGTTTCGCTACATTATTTGACACCTCATTTAACCATGGAAGCTCTGTTTTCTTTAGCTGAGTGATTTCTTTTCTAAGGATGTTATCACTAGAATCAATTTCATAATTGACGTTTTTAAAAATGGGTTGAGTTACTCTACGATGATTTTTAAAGTTTTTTAATATGGGATGGAAATAGAATCACGCTGCTTTTATCGAATGTTTCTCCATTTCTAGTTTAATCCGATCTGTGGCCATTCTGGAGGCATTATAAACAAGCGTCACCAATTGGAAATGAAGCCTTGCCTTCTTACCTGTCCGATGACGGACATGATTGAGTCCA
>NZ_JAALFC010000030.1 GCF_011058155.1 Litoribacterium kuwaitense
GTAAAAGTCCATACTTCGTCCCCAGAAGGTGAGATTTTCTTTACAGTATTGTCCTGCGCCCCACTATAGACGTACCCATCTGCATCTACTGCTACTGCATAGACATTGTGTGTGTGCCCTGTAAAAGTCCATACCTCAACACCTTGTGGCGAGATTTTCTTTACTGTATCGTCCAATGACCCACTATAGACGTACCCATCTGCGTCTACTGCTACTGCCCAGACAGAGCCAGTGTGCCCCGTAAAAGTCCATACTTCGCCCCCAGAGGGTGAGATTTTTTTCACTGTGTTGTCCTGCGCCCCACTATAGACGTACCCATCTGCGTCTACTGCTACTGTATAGACAGCGCTTGAATGCCTTGTAAAAGTCCATACCTCAACACCTTGTGGCGAGATTTTCTTTACTGTATCATCCGATGCCCCACTATAGACGTACCCATCTGCATCTACTGCTACTGCATAGACATTGTGTGTGTGCCCTGTAAAAGTCCATACCTCAACACCTTGTGGTGAGATTTTTTTCACTGTGTTGTCCTGCGCCCCACTATAGACGTACCCATCTGCGTCTACTGCTACTGTATAGACAGCGCTTGAATGCCTTGTAAAAGTCCATACTTCGTCCCCAGAAGGTGAGATTTTCTTTACAGTATTGTCCTGCGCCCCACTATAGACGTACCCATCTGCATCTACTGCTACTGCATAGACGTAACTTGTATGTCCCGCAAAAGACCATATCACAGGCAAATACTCAAAGTTTTTATCTTGTATAAAATCCCCTAGGCTATAATCCCCCCCTTCACCCTGTAATATAAAAGCATTCGTACTTGCGTTATACCTCACCGTATAAATGCCGTTAGCTTTAAGATCGTCAACCTGTTTGCCGTCCGACTTACGAATAGGCTTAGCGCCCTTACCGTTAACATTTAACGTCGTCACGCCCGTCGCCGCGTTATTTACCCGGAAAGACACCGACATACCGTCCGTCAACGAACCGGCGCCGGGTTAAGCGTTACAGCGTAGTTGTTCGTTCCGGTGGCTGACGCGTACGGCGTGTGGTTTACGTAGTCTGATACGTGGTTGTTGAACTCTACCTCACTCGCCTGTCTGACGTTTGTTACGTTGCCAAGCCCGACCTGCGCCTTCGTCACGCCATGCGGATTGTCCGTCTTGTCTGCGTGTCTCTTCACCTGCTCCGCCGCGTTTTCGCCTTGTAGGTAAAACACGTCGTCTACCGCACTAAAGCGCACCGGATATACGCCGCCTGCGCTGAGAATGACGTCCGTACCGTTGCCGTTTTTAATCGGTTTTGCCGGCTCATTCGTCAGCTTGAGCGTTACGGCGCCAGTCGAATCTGCGTCTACCTTTAGCGCTAAGGACAAGCCGTCCGGTAACGATGGCATCGGTAGGTGTACGCTGTATTCGTTGCCGTTTGCGGTCGCGTCGATAAACAGCGTGTGAGAAACTATGTCGTTAACGTGATCGGCAAACTGGTCGTAAAATGCGTCATACTCCGCTTTTGAAGCTTGTTTAACGTTATCGACGTTGGATAAACCGACCTGCGCTTTCGTGACGGCGTGGGGGTTCGTGGTGTCGGTGATGTGAGTATCAAGTTGCTCTGCGCTGATAGATTTTTCTACGATTTCTTTTAAAGATTCATAGGTTTGGTGGAAGAACCAGTTATGCCACTGCGCCGGAGGTTTATCCCCTTCTTGCCACCCTGCGTCTAACTTTGATTGCGGCGGCTTAACGCCTTGCGCATTCCATTCTGGAAGTTCTGTATTGAGTTCCATTTAAAAACCCCTTTCTACACAGGAATTTCATCAGGATTATAGAGCGCTCCATAATAACCACCGTTATTAGAATCTATGCTCCCAAATCCTTTGGTTAAATCATTTTCAAGTGGTACACCGCCATATTCAAAAGTGCCTTGCAGATCGACAGATTTGACCGCTACTCCTGCAGCCACCGTTCCTGCGACGAATTGAACGAATTGCTTACTAGACATTCCGACTTCATTTAATCTTTGAATCGGTATTTCGATGATTCTTAACCCGGCTGGCTCAGGACTATCATCTGTCCATGTTTCTTGTATGCTGATCTCTGATGGATCGGCATCTATCGCCATGGACAGAACCTCAATGATTGTATTTGTGTCGCCTTCCGACATGTCACGAGCTGTTTTTGAACGAAGCATGATGCGGTATATCTCATCTGTCGCTTTTCCTCTGTGCTGATCCGAGTCACGACCTATATCATCTAGCGTTTGCCCTTTTGCATTATCAATCACACGCCACGCTTCTATTTTTTCAAATGTGGCTGTCAGTTCGTCCAATTGTGATGTGACAAGACCTATTACCTTCCTTAAATTAGAGTTAGGATTTTTGTTGTAAGCATCTGAAAGAAGATTCAAGAGTTTCATGACACAGTCACCTTTTCGTAATCTGTCATAGCTACTTGAGTAGGGTTAATTTCAATTGTGTTCATCGGCAATAGGTTGTCAGGATCAGTACCTATCTCTAACACAGGAATGCTTGTCACTCCTGTAATTTTGTGTATTTCATAAACAACCATCGTAAAAATCATATCCTGACCTGCTGTTAATCCTGTGTACACATTGCCGTCATAGTCAGTTCCGCCAACATATTGAATAATCGCCGTACGGACTTGCTCATATCCATCGGCAGGGAATTCATTGTCTGTTTCAACTTGCACATTGAAGTAAATATAAACTTCTTCAGCGCGTGAGAACCCAACAGGCACTATGTTCCCTGAATCGTCAACGATGTCTATAGTTATTTGGCCATACGGTTGTATTCCTGCAGCTCTTCTTCTAAAGATCGCTTTTGCAATATCGTTATCTTCTCCGCCAATAACAAACACTTCAAAGCTTCTGCCCGGTCTGCCGCTTTGGTCAGTCTCAAGTGATAGATTTTCCGCTACAGTAGCTGTGCGTACACCTTCAACCCCTAACACCTCAGCCCTTATTCCATTTGTAGAAGGTGAATTACCTGTGCTGTGGGACTGGTCATATCTTTCTTTTAATTCTTCATCTGTTTCCTCATCTCGACCGCCTGAAATTGGGTCAGGGTTAACAACATCACTTACACCAACAAGAGGCGTCACGATGTCTGTTACGGTGTTAGCTTCTGTATTGCTATCACTACCTGCGAGTTGAGCTATAACAGGAATCTCGACAGTGCCTGCTCCGGATATGGTTGCGTTCTCTGTTGTCTCGTACGTTTGTTTTCCGTTACTGACGATAAACCCTGATTCAATTAACGTACCTTCGTCGCCAGTTACTTCAATGAGACCTTTTGCTTTTTCGGCAGGTCTGCGTCTCATCAGGCGATTGTCAACCAAACCGTCGAGAGTTCGGCCAGTAGCTTTGTGTACAAAACCGCCATTGTATACCTTTTCTGCTAGTTTCCATACACCTGATAAACCGAAGGCAATCAAAGAAATAAGTTTTCCGTTGATTCCGCTTTCTGTGCTTGAGTTTTCACCGAACAACCTTTTCCATTCACTTGATAGTTCAGCGCGAATATCGACATAACGCTTACGTTTAAACCCATCTTTCGTAAGACCAAACACTAAAACACCTCCCTCATCTCCAACTCATCACCATTTGTTAAAACAACAATAAAAAAGATCGAAAGCGTTCGTTTGCTCCGATCTGATTCTAAAGTTAAATTTTTTATTCTATCTACTTCTTCAACCTGTTCTGCTACGTCGTCCAAAGCATCTTGAACATACTCTGTGTCTACGTCCTTCCCTTGCACAACCGAATAATCAAGACCTTCTAGTGGATCAAGGAACCACTCATTCTTGTTTGTTTTGAGTGTATCGCGAAACCTTTGCCTGATTTCCTCTTTTTCTGCAACTTCCGTGAGCTGATTATCCACTAAGACTAGATCACCTGTTTCATCTACGTTCAACGCCTTCAAGTCATATCACCTACCAGTCCTGTGATGATCGCTGAGGTTAATCCATGAGGCTCCTTTGAATCGCCGTTGCCTTTTCTGCCTTTTATAGCATCTGACAAATCATAGTCTGGTATAGACACAAGAACTATGTCGCCTTTTTCGTAGAAAGGAAATAAAATCACATCTTCGGTTTGACTGTCTTCATATGAAACGGTTATATCACCGTTGTTAATCGTGTGAGATGTACCCATATCAGGGATTGGAGAATGATTCACCGATCCACCTTCCAAAACAATTTTCTTTGGCATCTTAAACCTTTGCCTTTGAGCGCGTGCATTAATGACCTTCGGTAAAGGACTTCCGTTCTCATCCAGAAACAACGGCTCTAAATCAGCAATTCCGGTAGACTCTTCATATTTTTCGATTTTGCATATAACACTTGTGTGAATCATACAACCACTTCCATTTCAGTGATCATTTCTCTATCTGAATAAGAGTGCGTACCACTCCGCACACGTCCCTTCACCTTCACATCTTTCGCTTCTATGTTAACGATGCTATTCGGTTGAATTCGGTGGTTCAACAAGGCTGATACGTTAAAACCCTTCAACTCATTTTCATCTTCGTCCTCATCGATAAAAGGCTCCGGACTTCCTATCAATCCTCGTTCCGGTGAGAAAATAAACTGCACATCATCACCACTGCCGGGCGGACGAAAATACGCCATACCTTTAGAAATATTGAACTTCGCACCACTATCCTTAGCAAGCAATTTTAACCTCTGTAGTATGACGCCTTGTTCGTTCTTTCCGTTTCTATATTGAACATCTTTAGGTAATTCCAACTTACCGATTGATAGACCTACAATCTGACATAAGTCTGCGATAATCTGAGAAGCTCTTGTTCCTTCTTTGTAAGTTTTATTGACCTTAAGCTTATCCCTTTGATCTGTCGCGTCTACAGCCTTGACTGTGGTCTCCCTATTAACGCCTCTTTTGATTGTATCCATATCATATACCGCGCCTAAAAACACGGTACCGACGTCATTTTCATATCCGGCGTTGATAATGATGGGTGTACCTTTTTTAATCGAGTTGATTCGATCATGAGATAGATTATAAAAAACCACTTCAGCTAAATCTTTTTTGGAAGTGTCGTCGAACTCAACATCAAACTCAAAATCATAGCGCTCTGACGACAGATTCGACGTCCCTAATATGATGTTCGCTTTCCGAATAAACTGGTTCATGCCACTTCCTCCACAAACAGTTTTACTGTCTCCGTGAAATTATCATATGTTATCTCATTTTCTTCACCAGACGGATCAAGGGGTGTGATTATTGATTTCGGTAAACGAATATCGGAGAGCGACTCAAACAATGGTCTTCCGTATACAATTTTTTCGCCCAAAATAATAATCTGCTCATTTTTGAGTAGATCAAAGGTGAAAAAGTCATAATCTCCATTGTAATGAATCTCAAAAGTGAACACCTCGCCTTGAATTTCAGTGTCAAATCTGTAGGGAATCCGATCCTTATATACAGGTAGAATCATGTCAATTGAACCCTCCCTGCATTGCCGATGTCCGATGTATCCGCTTTGAGGCTAACGGGCAAAAGATTTACTGTGGAAGGACGAGCTAAGCGCACTTGTTTGATTGTCATACTGAAGTTAAAACCATTCGCGATTTTTTCATCTACATCTGTTTTGAGCCTTTCTATGATGACGTTTTTAATTGTTGAACGTCCTTTATAATCTAGTAACGTTTTACTTGCTCTCAACCTCAGTAAATCACGGTGTACAGTGCTAGCGTCAGTTGTAACAATACCTTCTATCGCAAATGAAATAGGATCAGGTTTTACGTGGTCTGTTATCGTTTTATCGTCCTCTACTGAATGACTGGTCACTTCGTTGTTGTAGTTACGGCTTTCTGATATAACATTGAAATGTACCCCACCTATACTAGCCAATTCTTACGCCTCCCGAACCTCTATTTCACGGTGAAACTCTTCGTGCCACCTTCTTACTCGACGTTTCCATTCTCTTTCGACATTTCTTTTATCTTCTTCGTTCTCGCTTCCAGTAACGTATATTTCTGTAGAGAAACTATAGGAATTTCCTCTGTTGTAGTTCGTTGATCCACCTTGTCCAGGCGTGTAATAAGAGCTTGGATTTCCCCTTTCGGCGAGTGTTTGAGCGCTCCTGGCTACATTCATAGCTGAATCATCCAGACCTATTTGTAAGCCTGCTCCTATGTCGTCACCGTAACCCATCATAAGCCTTGACGGTGAAGCTATTCCAAAGAAGCTCGTGATACTATCTTTGATACTCGCTCCTATATTCGTCACTGTTTCAATAACTGCTGTAGCTTTGTTTTTAATCCCTTCGATAAGCCCTTGCATAATATCAGATCCTACACTCATCAAGTTAATGCCACCGAAAAAACCCATGACATTTCCCCAAATGTTTTGGATCGTCGTAAAGGCGTTATTCATCCAGTTCGATATTGTTGAAACCATATTGGTGAATATCGTCGTGACGGTCGTCAGCATACCGTTTAAGATTGTTGAAACTGTATTAGATATTGTTGTCCAGATGTTTTGGATCGTCGTCCAAATCGCTGTCATAATCGTCATGATCGTATTTCGTATGAAGTTGAATATACTCACGATGAAATTCCAGATGCTTGTGACAACAGTAATTGTTGCATTGAAAATTGTCATCCAAATGCTTACATAGAAAGTAAAAATTGCTGTGAAAATCGTTACAATTGTTGTCCAAATCCAATTTAGTGCAACACCAACAGCGTTAACGATGCTATTCCAAACGTTAACGAAGAAGTCTTTTATTGCTGTGAATATATCGGTTATAAACGTTCCTATGGCAGTGAATACGCCGATCGCTGTGGTTTTCAGCCATTCCCACGCTGTTATTAACGCCGCCGAAACGGTATCCCAGTTTTTCCATAGAAGTATGACGACGGCTATGAGCGCGACGATTCCTGCGACTATCCATGTGATTGGTGATGTCCACAACGACGCATTAAAGATTTTTGTCGCCACTGATACCGCTTTGATCGCCGGACCAAGAATAAATAATATCGGAACTAATGCTGACGCCGCATTTATCAAATCGCCATATTGATAAGTCATTTCAGATGCTGCATGCTGGAGTTTTTGAAGCACCGTGTATGATTCCGCGTGATTATCTGCATTCCTTTGGATTATATCTGAGGATTCACTCACACTGTTTGAATAGTCGTCAAACGTGTCTTGAGTTATTCCTAGGGTTTCAAACAGCTTCCCCATATCCCCATCTGCTTCATTTACTGCAGAACGAAATTCTTGTCTAGCTGTTCTTCCAGCCATCCCAAATTCATTTTCAAGCACTCCTATGATCGCGGCGGCATCATCTATGTTCATGCCCATATCTCTTAGTTCTGGACCCGTTTTTTCTATAAAATTTAAAAATTCCATTACATTCGAAGTGGTGTTTTCGGTTATATAACCAAACGAAGACAAAGCTTCGGATTCCTCGCCTGCTGCGATACCGACAGATCGCAAACCAACTGACGCTTTACCTAGTTCGGGACCAGCCTGTCCGGTCGCATCCCCTACAGTATCCCAAAACGAAGCGTACTCTTTTAACTGATCAGTGCTCTCTATTCCTTGTTGTCGTCCTGTTTCCATTAGGTCAAGGGCATCTTCGAGAGGAAACGTAACATTGGCGATGTCGATTGCCGCCTGCCTCATTTCTTCACTATTGTTACCTGTGGCCATTGCTAATCGATCTGTTTGCTCTGTTAGCTCATTTTGCGTTTGAGCCAAAGACTCTATCCCTGCACCTGCACCTGCAGCTCCTATGGTTACTTTATCCCAGTTATCAGCGAGAACATCAAATAAACTCTTTGAAGTTTCCTCTAAACCCTCCATGCTACCTTCTGTGTTTTCGGCAGCATCTCCGATATCTCCTAAGGCTCCATCTCCTACTGATCCCATACCTGCCAAATTAGACGTAAGGTCATCCGTGTAATCGTTCATGGAATCTAAAGCGCCTAAATCAGCTTGGAAGTCTATACTTACCATCAAATCTCTTACTGACATTCAAACACCCCTTTTTAAGGGAACTAAAAAAGCACCCTCAAGGAGGATGCTTCTTATTTGTTATATATAACTTTTCTTAATTGCTCAGCGGAGTTTTGAGAACTTTCGATTGCTCGTATAAGTCGTTCTTCAGTTTCTTCGGTGGATTCTTCTATTACATCATTAATGGCGTTTGCTAAATAATCGCTATCAGCGTTCAATTCGTAAAGTGTATCCGCCAAATCCTCACCTTGTATATCCCATTCCATATTTCCGCGTGACATTTTTATCTGCCATTCTTCAAGTTCCTCTTCAGATATTCCAGCTATAGAACCATCTTTCCAGTAATTGTCATTGATGGATTTTATCTTATCTGCATACTCTTCGGCTGATTCGTTCAATTGTTCATTTTCAATCTGGGCAATCAACTCAAAGTTTGTTTCTTCCACCAACGGAATCATTTCGTCTGCGTAGTTATTAACTTTTTCAAATCCCTCTTCATCAAATGAAGGACCACATGCCACTACCAATAACAACAAAGGTAGCAAAACGATTAATCGCTTCATTCCCTCACCCTCTCGATAGCATATATTTACTATTTTAGAGTATACGAGGAATCGTTACAATTATTTCTTCTTCATTTTCTTCTCTTGTTGCTCCGCCGCAATGTCTATTGCTGCATTTAACATATAAACATGATCTGCATCCATTTCTAAAACCTCGCTGTAAGTAACTGACAAGTCTGAAAGGAGTAGCCTTATCCAAGGCCATTCCCTTCTTGCTGCTTGTCGGTATCCCTGTTTACTTTTTCTTGCCTCGAAAGAAGGCGACCGCTTCGCCCACCACCTCTTTAAACTCATTATCCTTAAAGAATTTAGCTGCCTCATCGATCACTTCAAAGAACTCGCCTACTTCATCTGATTCTTCAAAGAAATCAAAGCTCACCTCTTCACCGTCCACTCGAATGATATGCTTCATAAGTTGCTCATGAGTTTTCAATTCAGAAGGCGCGCCTCTACCGTCCTGCATGTCATATTCCATCTCGGCAATCTTTTTCGCTCCCGGATACACAAAAGTGTACTCGGTGTCGTATGGTTTGAAAGTTTTTTCTTTATTCTGTTCAATCTCATCAAAGAAAGAAAAATCAACATTAGGAGAAACAATGACATTCTCCATGATTTTACGATAATACTTCTCTGGAATTAGACGTCCGTTTTGATCTTTGCTGTCGTCTGTCATTTTGCCGACATAAGACAAGGGAGGTCGTTGAAAGATGTATTTTTGTCCGTTTGATTCAAATTCTTTTTGTTTAGCCAATGTTATTCCTCCTTGTAGTCAAACACTTTGATTTCAATTTCTACTTCTCCTATTTCAGTTCCACGCTCGAACCCGGGTGTCTTTAGGATGCGCGCTTCACTTCCACCTGCTTTCATTTTGCTTGAATCGTTTGAATCAACAACAAAACACGGCACAGTTGCTCTTCTATTCACTAAACTGCGAATGTAAGAAATGCTAGGCGAAGTGTGTTGTAAGGTTACTGTAACCGTCCCTAGAGTGTTGTGGCTTTCCGCAACGCTATATTCACCTTGCGCTCCATATGTTGGCGTAAAGTCATCCTCGTCCTTTTCGGCAGATACCATCGTTTCTGCAAAGCCAGCGAGGTAAGTTCCTCCTAAAATGACGTTCACTTCTTTTGGATCGTAGTTCATTGTATAAAACCTCCTTAAACTCTAATGACGCCATGAATTTTCGTCTTATGAATAGCTCCGCTTAACTCAAATTCAAATGTTACATCCGGCAAAACGCGATTTTTTCTGTCAGTGGATGAAATTTCATTCCGACTTGGCGTTGAAACACTGTACAAGGCTTGACCATCGTCATCCGCTGCGATCATGCCGTTGCTGAAGGCGGTTTTCAGCACGCTTTCAATAGCAACTTCAATCATCGCGATTCCTCGGCTGTCATAAGGGACTTTAGGAGCTGAAACAAGGGTCTGAAATACAGATTCTTTAATTCTCTCTTCAATAAAGTGTTGTGACCGAATTACATCGATCCACTCACCGCTTGTCGTGCGTCCGTCGTAAGTGTGCAAAACGCCACCTTGACGAATGTATGTGTTCCCTCCGTCCTCAACAATCTCATCAATTTCTGATGCCGAGTAATCAGCTTCAGTGATACCTGTAATAGTTTTAAACTTCCATGTGATTGATCCTGGGTCTTGAGGAGCGCACACACCAACCCAACCTTCTGCAAGGTATGACTCTGCGTCAGTGTGAAGTGCTGCGACTGTGTAATCACTTTGTAATGTCCCGTGAATAGAAGGGTCATCTGAATTGAAGAAATAGAGCTTTTTATTCGCTTCTGCCCAACCAGACAACTCTTGAACTACTGCTTGAGTTTCTACTTCACAAAACAAGAAATAGAAATCTTTTTGCGCGTTATCATTCAAGGTGGTTGTAAATGCTGTAGGATCAGCAGTTTCAGAATCATAAGCTACCCCCAACACCGCAATTTTTTCTGGTCGTGGATTCTGCGAGAAGATTCTGTTTGCCCTTTTATATATTCCTGTAGATTCATCAAAATCGGCAGATAATGCTTCAATTGTGCTGTATGTGGTGAAAGGGTGATCTTTAGTGCTCGCTAGTATTAGAGGCGTACCGAAACCAGTCTGTGAAACTGATTGAGTCCTTCTGTCAATAACGACCTCGACATCCCTGATGGTCATCGTCTCACTCTCCTATTTGTTCTTTATTGAGATCAACCTTACTAATTAAGTCTATCTCTCTAACTTCTTGATCAACGACACGAATTGTCGCATCAAATCCTACTCTATTGTCATATCTAGTCTCCAAGAATGTTGTGCGATCTTGGATAGCGCTGGTTGAAACAATGATCAATTCGTTCTCTTTTAAGTACTCGTAACCATGAAATGCAAACCACTGCTTTAGTTGGTGCGCCTTGTTAAGCGCGTCGCCTTTGCTAGAGCTGTAAACAGTTAACGAAAGCGTCATGGTTGGGTGAGTTACATAATTAAGGTCATCCGCGTTATTCGCTTCATACCCCTTTTGCGGGATATAAGGACTTGTGAACTTGTGGCTTATAAATGTGTCGATGTCATCTTGATTGTCTGGTCTTGGGTCTCCGTTCTCTAAATCCACAAAAAAGCACCCAAGATCGTTCCAGATGACTGCGCGTAACGTTTCTTTTATTTTATTGTAATCAATCATACAGACTCCCTCTTTATATACACCTTCATAAAATGGCTATATAAGCTGTATGGAGCAATTTTTCTAACTTGGTAGATTTCCCCTTGGACAACCACTTTTTGATCTCTGTGTAAGCTGTAATGATCTGTGTCGATGAGTATCTTCTTATCTTCAACAGTAAGAAGACCACCCTCGTCATTTTTTAGGTCATCATCACCTACTTGGGCGATAATGCCCATCATATTTTCTTCCTTGGGTTCTTGTGGAGGTACATACTCACCAGTTTCTTTGTCGTAATAACCTTCAGTGCCGTTTACCACGGCGACAAACGACTTTCCGTATCGTTTAAATTGACGTTTGTAGTTAAACATATCTATTTCACCCTGTGTGTTATGGAATCCAACAAGCTTCCCTCTCTGCCGACGAGTGGATTACTTGAACCCTTTTGTTCTTCAGTGAACGGGTGGTTAGGCGGGTCTGAAACCTCGATCAATCGATCTTTCAGCCTGCCCACAACTTCAAGACCTATCATATCTATAAATGTCTCTGGGTCTATGTCTAGATCAAGCACTTCCGGTAACAAGTCTTCGATTTTCTTAGATATGTCATCTTCGTTTTCGTCCCACCCTGAGCGTAGGAAGCTCCTTTCCGGAATGCGAATCACCGTTGTGTCTTTACGCAAGTGCAAGCCCATTGCTGATAGATAGCCTCGCATCTCGTCTGTTACATCAATATCGACGCCGTATTCGTTCACATGAGCAATCATGGCTTGTTCGCCGTCTTCAAGCACACCTACTTCTAATTGACGCTTTTTCATGCCGGACAGATTTTTCATGAGGTCAGGAATTTTGTTGTTGTCTTTGATTTTCACACCCATCAGTGAAACACCACCCTCACATATGGCTTAAGATAATGAGAGGCTGTTGCTGTGGTATTAGTGTCATACGAGACAGATAATTCGCCAGCCACACTTTCGCTTGCCACGTTAGGCATTTGTTCAGCGCTTGCCACAAGTACCGCAATGCCTTTTTTAAATCCTGCCGGCGCATCCTCTTTGGTGTAATTAGTTTTACAGTATTGGTTTGCGTACTCTAATGCAGCGTCTACTTCCAAGCGATAAACAGGAGAATCTTCCACGCCTGCTAACGTCAGAATATCTTGATAAAACTGCTCTTCAGGTGACATCTCGAAGCACCTCCACAAGTTCTTTTTTCTTCATGGTGGAGTGACCTTCTATGTCTTGCGCTTTTGCTAATTCCTTTAATTCAGGAACCGTCATTTCTTCGATTTCTTTCGTCGATTCTTTCGGTTTTGCTTGAGTCGCTTGTCCTTCGGTGCTCCGCGTTTCACTCGACCTTTTTTCAATGCGCTCACGCTCCTTTTGCAAGAGCCTCATGCGTTGGAAGCTAGCCAATCCCATTATGCTCCTGCTCCTTCTAAGGCTTCTAAGCGAGAAATGATGTCATTGTATTGTGCTTCTGTTCCAAATCCGTCCGTGCCATCAGCGCCCGGGTCACCTTTGTCGCCTTTTGGACCCTTTGCGCCTGTATCTCCTTGTGGTCCTTGTGGACCTGTATCGCCTTGGGGACCTTGATCTCCTTTAGGTCCTTTTAAATTCCCAACAACATTCCACGACCCGTTTTGATTCTGATAGAAGTCGCCATTTGAATTATTTAAATAAACATCACCGGGTGCACCTAGACTAGCGTCTGGGGCTGTATCACCAAAAAGAAACCTCATGCTAGAACCTCCTCCACCGCCTCCGCCATCGACTAATTTAACTGGCAGAGGATTATTTTCTTGGACAGGTTTTCCGTGCGGATCATGTAATACACTGTGCATTCATCAACCCTCCAATTAAAAAGAGAGCGCAATGCGCTCTCTTACAGTAGTTTGTGTTTAAATGCGACCATACGGATGTTTTTAGGTTCATATACCGCCTGCCAGTTTGTTTGATCTGTTAACTCAGCGTTGGTTGGTGCTTCACCTGCTACACTTTTATCCATGAAACGTACGCCTCGCGGATGCATGATAAAGTGACGGCGGTTGATCAAGATGTCTTCCCCTTGCAAGCTGTCACGATCAGTTTCTGTAGGCACTGGCGCGCCTCCTTCTCCGTATCCGATTGCGCCTTGTCCAAACAAATACGTGGTATAAGCTTTGTAAGGATCGCCCTCGGCAGGTGTAACCTCTTCGACAGTCATAGAATCATCAATGATTAGTCGTTTCCCCATGTAACTAGGAAAGTCAATGTTATTGTCTTGATCTCGAATAAATTCAATCAACCCTTGTTTACGCATTGAGGCATAAGTAGCTGAGTGTACACCTAGAGCCGTTAAACGTGATTCTGCATCACCCATGCGGTGCAAAGCATCAATGAAGCTATCACCATCAAACACGCCGTCCGTCTCTCCTGAAACATCTAGTACATTGTCAGACATAGAAGGTGCAGCGAACACCCCTTCAAGTGTTGCGAGCGTTAGCTTCTGCCATTGACGAGCCCAGTAGTCAGCAACTAAATCGGCGATAGCTGCCATTGGGTCATCTCCACTTAATGCTTTAGCCAAATCGTTAACACCCCAAGCCTTACCTCTCAAATGAAGGACAGCGGCATCTTTACTAGATTCGATTCTATTCGGTTTAAGTGGCGTTTGATCCGAAAGAACCTCATCATCACCGTTCAAATCTTCCCAGAACGGCATGTTGAGGATTCTGCCACCGCTAGTTGCAAGTCGATTCAACTCTTCGTTATTGGAAATAATTCCGCTTTGATAAAAAGCAGAAAGTTCGGCTGTTCTTTCTACGACATAAGGGTTAAAAACATCAGGTACGATTACATCAGCAATTTTTGTTGATGGCATATTGATTCACTCTCCTGTTTTATTTTACGCCTGCTTGCGTTTTTAGTTTTTGTGCTAATTCTGGATTTTCTCGCAATATACGACCTTGTTCCGTGAGATTACGAGTTTCTTTTTTCCATGGGTTGTAAGTTCCTTTATTCTTGGTTCCGACACTCGGTGTGTCTGTTGCTAGTCGTTTGTTCACCTCTGCCTCAATAGCTTCTTGCCATTCCTCTTGAAATGTCACGATATTGTTAAGTGTGTCCTCTGAGTCTTCACCAAGCACGAGAGATGCGAATTGTGGCGGTAATTTGCGCTCGCGAAGCACTTCAACGGTATCCATTTCAAGTTTCTTGCGCTGAAACTCTTTTTCCTTTTCGTTAAGCTCTTCTTCGCGTTGTTTGAGTTGCATCTCTTTCTTCTCAGCTTCTACCTTGAGACGTTCTTCCTCGCTAAGCTTTGCTAGTTCAGCAGCTTCTTTCTTTTCTTGTTCGATTTGCTCACGCATTTCTTTCTCTTGCTTCTTACGTTCTTGTTCGAATTTCTTCTTTTCTTTCGCTAGACGTTGTTGGATAGCGTTGTCCATGTCCTCTTGCGTAAACGTCTTTTCCTCCCCCTCGTCAGGAGTGTCTGTCTGATCTTGGCTGTCTTCCTCTTCGCCTTCTTCGGCAAAGTATTGAAGATTCAACTTTAATAGTCGTTCAAATGTATTTGATTTCATTGTTATTCCTCCATCCGTTTAACGCCCGTCGGCTGATATCCTTACAGCTTTTAACGTCCTCAGTAAGTTTTGGACATAAAAAATACGCCTTATTCGGCGTTTACCATTCATGCTTATTCAATTCAATTTTCTTTTACGGCGTAATCGTCAATCGCGAAACAACGACCAAACCACATCTTCCATACGACGAATCGTTTAACTCCTGTCTCGTCTTTATAATTAGTTCTGTATGTCAAAGGTAATAGCTGTTTTAAATACCACAAGACATTGTTATTAATAAAGATTTTTAAATTTTCCATTGTTATTCCCCTCTCGAATGTTTTAAAAGCTTATTCACCTTCATTTGTATCCGAAAAGTACCACACCCCTTCATGTTCATACATCGCATGACCGCGAAGCGAAGCCTACTTCAAGAGATCATCTCCTTTTGCCATTCTGCAAAAGCTAATTCTTTCGCCCTTGTGTTTTTGGGACGTTTTACCTTTTCGATTCGATATGTGAGGTAGCATCGACAATTTATGTCTAATTCTGCAACTCCGAATTGCGAAGGAGCTTCGGCAGTATAGCCATCGATCTCAAATACACCGTCAACCTTATTAACCTCAACACCATCTAATCTTTCATGCCTTTCGCGCACTCTCTCGTCTTTAACGGTGTTCCAGACTTTTATCGTGATGATGCCTTTTGCTTCAGCGTACGTGGCGCTATTTAAACTAGCGGCCTCCCTGATGCGGTGAGCTTCAGTTCTAACGATACGTTGCGCTTTAGCTCTATCGCCTTCCAGTTCATTTTGAATAAGTTTTATCATCTTGCTATATGTCTGCCCTTCGTGAAGTCCTCGTACTATTGTTTCTCTCATGTTGACAATTAGCTCAGCGCGTCTTTTTGATAATCGGTCATTTAATGTGAGTCCTGTGAAATTCGTATTCACTGCTTCATCGATAACCTCGTCACGTAGAGTTGTATATGACGCCTTAGCTTCCGCTTCTGTTTCGATCAAATAACCTGTTCTGTAGTACGACTCTTTGTATTGATCTGTTAAGTGACCGTGTATTTCGTTTCTTAATCCGGTTTCTTTTGAGTTGACCGCGCGAATGATATCTTTCTCAAGCTTCTTCAAGCGATTGTACTTCGCCATTTCGGTATAGGTGAGCTTACCGTCTTGCTCGTATTCTTTATATCGCTTAGATACCAACGCTTGAATCTCTTTTAGTAACAAAGCGTATCTTTTGGCGACATCCCTTTCTTTTCGATCGGTCAGTTTCTCTAGTCTCTCTTTTAAATCACGGAAGCTCTTCATAAGCCTCGTCCTTTAAAGCTTCTTCGATCGTATATTGTCCTTCTTGTTCTAGTAATTCCTCGTGTTCTTGATCGATTTTCTCTTTTTCTAGCTGAGAATCATCGACAATCGATAGATAATTTCGCAATGTATCCATGCTGACTAACTTAGTGCCTGCGAGCTTAATAACACTATCGATCTCTTCTTTCTCGTTAACAGGAAGGTTGGGTGTAAATGTCATTTGAACATCACGCCAGTTGTAATTGTGACCTTGTTTATTGAGCATGTTTGTGATTAACCGAATACGACGTTGTAAGCCCTTTTTGAATTCCCTTTCCTTTTGAGAACGGTTGTTTTCAAATGGCAGGAGCTTATATCGCATTGATACACCACTAGCATTCCCTGCAAAATTATCATCCGTCACATCAGGAGTTCCGCTTATCTTATGAATATCCTCGACAATGCGGTTTTTGAGATTCTCTTTCCATGCGTCATTGAGTTGTTTGGTTAGCCACTGGACATCTCCGTCTTCTGTTACTTCGATAGCGCGTTTCTCTTTCATTTCAGATACATCTTCAGGCTTAACATCCATACCTTTTATGATCAAATAAGCATCGTTGGAATAATTACTCTCGTTAATGTCGTCAGACTGAAGAAGATTATAAGCGTCATTAAGGCTTAGAATGTCTTCAAAATCGCCCTTTCCGCCTTCTTCCTTATTCCAATAAGGCACGATAGGAACTTCTTCAAAGAAATGTGGTTGCTCATCAACAAAATAAACATCCTCATTCTTTTTCTCATACCGAAAGATACGGTCTTTTGTGTAGACATAAATTTCTGTTGTGTCCTTGTCACTTACAATATCCTCGTACGTGAAAAAACGAATGGCCATGACTATTTTTTCTCAATTGAGCGATCATACACGATGATGACGTTTTGCTCTTCTTGATCTAACTCCGCAAAACGTATTTGTAGCTGCCCGCTATCATCAGTCGTTGTGTATACAATCTCGAATGCTTTTGAACGGATGCTAGCTGTGCGCGCTAGAGTAGCGTTGACTTGTTGCTCGTTATTGAAATTAAATATGTCTTGTAACTGCTGCATGTAATCTTCGTCTTCGCTAGAGTAACTAACAGGAACGCCGATAAAGTTACCTACCGACACGTTAGTGATGTACTTACAGAAGTTCGTCACAATCTTGTTGTTGGGCTTTGAATCATCCTCGAACTTACGTTTGAGAATGTCTTGGTTGCCGTCATAGTAGTTTTGCAGTTTTTCTGCAGTCGAATCATCGTACTCATCTATTAACTTCTTAATAACCTCTACTGTTGGTTCTTCAATGTCCAATCGATACACAAACTCACCACCTTATAATCCAAATGCTGATTTGTTTCTGATTTTCAATCTATTGTTTTTGTTACTAAACCTATTCAACGCCTGTGACATACCGTCAACTTGGTCGTCATTAGCTCCATTAGGGAAGGACGCCGTTTCCTCTACAAAATCATTAATCCAAGGCGCTATGGTCGGATCAGGTAAATAAACATTTCCTGCCTCCACCTCAGGCGAAACAGCTTGGGCGCGAACTACCTTACCACCCTCCGGATTGACTGGAATAAGCCCTGTGATCTCACGTTTAAGCATTTGAATAACAGCCGGACCATTTGCTTTATCCTCAATCAATTTACTTTTTGCCTCAGGGTATTCGCTCGTCAGGTTACGTATCGCCTGCATGGTTGTTGGTAAATCCATACGGCCGCGAACTTGATCGATTAAGTAACGATCAGCACCTACACGCCCCCACACTTGACCGACTACATAGTCAGAGCTGTCACTATCTTTAAACGTACAATCCCAAGACTGCAAGACCTCATCAAAACGTGTCGGAAGCTTCTTATAATACTTCCACCATCCGCGATTGAAGATGTTCCCTTGACCTGGCGACGGCCTTTGTTGATAAAGTGCCGTCCAAGTACGACTTCCGACCTCTATTTTCTTGTTTTTCGCCCATTCCTCGTCAAACCCAAGTTCTGGGCATAGAGGCTCGTCAACCTGACGTCCGAGCAGGTCGTCTGAATCCTCGGCAAGTGCCGGCATCCGAATGCGCTCCCAGTTGTAAGGGCTTCGCTCTAAGAGACGTCCCACAAGATCATCCTCGTGCCACCGCGTCATGATGACGATGACAGAGCCACCTTTGTGAAGCCTTGTTGAGAGTGTTGCTTCCCATTCTCCCCATACTTTTTCGCGAATTGTTTGAGAGTCGGCTTCTTCTTTGTTCTTAAATGGGTCATCGATGAGTAGGAGGTCTGCCCCTTCACCGGTGATTGAACCACCGATACCTGTTGCAATCATTCCGCCTCGATACCCCTCGATACCCCAGTTATTTTGCGCTGCATTAATTGTCGATAAAGATACAGAAAAAAGACGACTACCGTACTCATTGAGTTTTTCACGGTTTAGTCGTCCGAATTTGCGTGCTAATGAATCTGAATATGAAGCTGTGATAACACGTTTGCTAGGGTTTTTCCCTAAATAATACGAAGGAAACGATTCTGTTACGGTCATTGATTTACCATGACGCGGCGGCATTTCTATAATGATGTGCTTCTGCTCACCGTTGGCGATAGCTTCAAGTCGTTCCGCGACATATGACGTGTGTTTAAAGTGCCTGTAGTTACCTCTATGCACACGAACTAAATAATCTCTGAAAGAACGTCTTGCAAGTTCATCTCTGGCTGCTTGTGCTAGTGCTTCGCGTTGTTCAGTTGTTATCGTCGGAGTTCGCAAGCTTTTTCAACTCCTCAACACTCAGTCCAGATAAATCCACTTGGTTAGTAACGCCGCCGGAATGCTCGATGTCCTGCTTGTCACGCCAATCAGCAGGCTTTCGGTTTTTAAGCCAGAATATTTGTGCTGTTACATCAGGGGATATTTGCTTTTTGACTTTCTTCTCCAACACTTGTTTGGTCTTAGGAATGGACATAATAAAAGAATCCCTTTCCGCTTGTGTCGCGTTGGGATTCTTTTCATTCCATTTCTCTAGCTCAATATCCACTTTTAGATCGTACTCTTCGCGGTTCATTTCTACAGCAACATAGGTTTCTTCTTCGTATTCATAGCCTAATGCCCTTTTAAATAAAGCATCTTCAACAGCGTAATCAGCTTCCTGTTTGCCTGTTTTTAAGGCTTCCTGTAATTCTGGATAATCATTCTTGTACACATTAAAAGTGGAGACCGCCACGCCTAGACGTTTGGCAATCTCCTCTTCAATCATCCCATCTCTACACCAATGCTCTATGTCCTTTAGGTGCGGTGCAACATGGGTTTGATATTTACTTTTTCGCCCTCGCCCAGACATGACTTCACCACCTTTGTAAGCTAAAGCAAATTTTTCTCTACATAGTCCTTATACGCTTTGATTTGTTTCTCGTTAGCCATCTACATTCACCGCCGCCTCCTTGTTGTTAAGTTTGTTTTGAAACTAGCACTTTTGCTGTTTGTCTCTGCGTTGCTGTCCTATTTTGAGTACCTTTCTCACTACTAGTCCGCGAGCATCGTCATATGAAATGATTCTAGTTTTATAGAGCGCTTTAGCAACATATACATACAAAAATAAACTCTTCGGAATCTTAGCGTGCAGTGTGTTTTTCAATGGTCTATCCTCCATGTTTCACCCTCCCGCCAAACTTAAAATCGTTATCACAAAGCACTTGATAGAGCACTTTGGACACTCTATCAATTACCTCTTCGTCATGCTCTTTGTACCCGGCTTCGAGATAGATTGCATGAAGCATCTCATGCACAAGTACTTGCTCTTGCTTTCGTTGTTTTAGGCGTGGGTCAACTCTGATTAATAGCTTGGTGTATAAACACGTACCATAGTTCTCTTCGTCTTCAAATGGCTCAACATCGTAATGAACTCCTGCAATTTTTATGCGTTCGGGTAGATTCACCGCAAGAACCCCCGTTCTTTTCTTCTCTGCTCCATTCTCATGCGCTGTTCATCGATCTCATTGCTAATTTTCTTGTATTCTTTATCAGTTTCGTTTTCCTGCTCAATCAAACGAGCCGTGAAATCTTCAAAGAAGTTTCTGTCCATGCTTCTACCTCCTTGTTTTGGAACATAAAAAGAGCGATCAATGCGCTAATTGCGCTTGTCGCTCAAATTCATCTAATCATCTTTTTCTATTTTATTTCTACAGTACGAACACAAATCATCTTCAATAGCCGACAACATTTCATTCCAACTAATTTCTTGCATGCACCATTTACAATACTCGGTGTAAAGATGTTCACTTAATCCATATTTAGCAAATAGATTCTTTTGTTTGGGTGTTAATTCTTCAGGTCCTTTATCTACAATTAACTTAGCTATCCCATTAACTGCAGCGTCATCTTGGAATTGCCCCAAAGACAAAAGGTCGGAAACATAGAATCTAAAATCATCATCTTGCTCATGCGCTGGAGTCATTCTTTCTATAATGCGCTTAACGGTCAATGTTTTCACCTCCCCCACCACAATCATGAGGGAAAAGGTGACAATTTTCTATAATGAGAGATCGACAGGTTTCGACATAGACGCTTTTGCGTGACGTAGTGCAAATGCGTTACAAATTAACCTGTCCGTCCTGCCCTTAATTTTACTCCCACGTGTGAAAACTTTGCAATTACCCTGCCAACCCTGACATTCCTGACATTCCTGACATTTTATCCACTACGCTGTCACGAAGTCTAAAAACATGACGCTCTGACAATCCCATATGACGTGATATAGCAACCATGCTCATCCCATCCAGCATACATTCAAGCACTGCCTTTTCTCTTTCAGCCTGGATCACATGGATTCTCTCTTGAACAAACGTCACACGCTGCTCTAACTTCTCGACCCACTTATATTTTCCGTATCTCCGTTCCACTTCACGAGCTACCGGATCGCCAGTTTGGTACGGAGCTTTTGGCTGTGTCGCCTCGATGCCGTATTTGCCAGTGGTAGCGCCGGGGAAATCCTTTAATAGCTCTCTCTGCCTCTTAATCTCATTGACCATCCAGTGATAATCCTTGAGTAATTGCGCAATCTCCTGTTTATTCATCAGATCACCCCTTATATATTAGTCCGTGCGTGTGTTCTGTGTGGTCTGCGATCAATGACTTGGTGAGGCATATAAAAACGCTGTGCGCGCCATCCTTGGCGTTCGTGTCGATGTTTAGTAGGCTTTGGCTCGTCATATAATGCGGACAAGTCTTTGATCTCTCCGAATAGATTTTCAAGCCTTTTTGCAATCTCCATTGCTTGCTCATGTAACCTTCTGACTGCCTCGTTCCACTGTTCACTGAATTGCTGTATTTTTGGATTCATCACTTCCCGCCCTTTCGTCTGAGTGCTCCGCCTCGTCGTTCGTATGTCTGCCTGTTCATGCCCATCAATTCTTTTAAATCCCAGTCCGTGAGCTCTTCCTTCTTCTGTGGCTTCTGCTTCGTCTCCATGTCTGTCTCCTTTCTGAATAAAAAAGAGGACACCAACAGACACGGATTGCTCCGTTATCTGAAAGTGCCCTCGGTTCTTCCGCAGGACGTATTTTTTAGGTATTTAACTTTGAGAGTGAAAACTGATGTAAAAACATCAGAAATCACCTCGTTTGAATTTATCGGTTTGTGTGGTTTTTAGGTCTTTGTTAGTCCAACCGACAACTCCATAACCTGCTACGGTTACGATATATCTACTTTCTTTAATTCTTTTGTCGAACCCGTAAAATTTTATATCTATATCATGTTTATTGAGAGGAACACCAAAACCCATTAAATACTTTTTAATAACCTGATACAATTCCTCGAAGTCATTGACACTAACTTCGTTATTCACACTTTCATCTAAAGAACCTCTATGCCAATAAAACTTATTCATTAGAATCTACCTTCTTCCAAAATCTTATTAAGTGTGTCATAGAACAAGGGTTGGTAAATACACCGGAATCATTCATCATGCCACCAATCTCGGACGCCAAGCCTTAATAAAATTCACTGCTTCTTGATAATCTTGAGTGCGTATGTCCCGGTATGACGGAACTGCAAAGCTATCTTTGATTGCTCTATGAAGCTGTGAATATAACTTCCTTTTCGCCTTATCTCTTTCAGGTGATAAAGCTACTAACTGCAAATGTCTTTCATCCAATGATTCTAGTAAGGTTGCGACTCGTTTTGATACCTCTTTTTGTAGAAGGCGTTGTTGACCTGCGGTCAGCGTGACCATATTATCCACCTTCGTCTCTAATGCCGTGATATTGCTACGGATTCCTTTTAGCTCTTCGTCATGCATCATGGAAAGGCGCATAGTAGCTAAAAGTTGTTCTTTTTCTGATATAGGGGCATTATTTGATATAATTTGCTCCATCTCCTGAAATTTTGAAACATATTCTGCTGTGAACCGTATACCTTTATCACCAGTCATTTTATTCGCTACGAATTCACACCCTTTTCTGGTGAGCAAGTATCGCTTGTAGTTCTTCCCAGTCCCTACTTGATACGTACTTGCAATGAAGTATTGGTCAGCCCCCAAATCTGGGGTTTGATCTAAAACGGCTGAATAGCCTTCAATGTCTCTTATCAAATGGTCATGCCTCTTGTCGATCAAAGAAGCCACGTCACGGCTATCAGCAAGTAGCTGACCATTTTGATTTACAATCGTTAATTCGTTCATTGTAAAACCTCCTTATTGTCTAACTCGTGTTTCTCGACAATCAACGGTTGTGACAGTCCCTTTTTTCCAGCCAACTTCATGCCTTCCGTAGCCGGTCGAAGGGGCGACATAACATTCTACATCTCCGTCACAAACGACATAAACGGCATTCTCGCTGACATCAATCTCTGCTTTCATAGATTCAATATCGACAGGGATTTTTTTCACTGCTGACCCCTCCTGTGGTATAATAATTGCAGTCACGCGTCCCAGGAGGGGCGTTTTTTATTTTTTCATTCAACATCCTCAAATTTGATTAAATGTGCTTCAGGTGTAGTGATACTTCCATCTTTCCTTTCCACTACAGCAAAAACGCCTATTCCGTCATCTAAGTCTCCCTCGTGCGCAAAGCAATGAAAATAACCCTCAATCTTTCCCTCGATTTTCGTTACAGTGACTGGCCTTAATCCGTTCCTGCGTTCCTTCATCCTCCTCTCCCCCTCTCAATAATGTCGCTGATATTATTCAGCATCCCGTACAATTTTTGCTTTTCGTTATTCTCGTATTGCACGACACTCTTGTAGTCGTTAATTGCCCTTATAGAGTTGCGACAAAGATGTCTAAGCGACATGCTGTTAAGCTCTGACAACACCTCTCTCAGCTCATCCTCCGACAGTTTGAGTAATTCGTTGACGCTAGGCGTGATCGGTTTGCCCATTTTTAATCCCTCCTGAATGTAAAAACAACTCCTTCTTCGTATTCACCAAGACCGATCTCGTCTTCTGTCCAATCGCCTTCGTCTTGGTCATATCTAAAACAAATAACATCGCCCTCCTCAGTGACAAGTGGATTAGTATAAGTGTCATAGCAAGGCGTTCCTTTCTTCCAGTACGTCATCATTTCTTTCCCTTCAAGATGCGGGCAGGAAATAAGTCCCCATTCTCGACCATCAGACCAACTAAGTTCCTTCACGATGCCGTTTGGTAGTGACAGCTTCTCAAGCGTCTTTTCCGCCTGCTCGATCGACATCTGATGAATCTCATCGAACTTGTATCCGCCCATGCCGATGAGTTTTGCTTTCGCCTCGCCGAAACGTTCTTTTAAAAACGCATATGCCGTCGGATTATTCATTTTGAAGCCTCCATTCGCGCTTTTTCGCCTTTTCTTCAATGTGCGGAATGGCGTATTCTTCGCGTATCACTTGCCGTTGCCACTCCTCTTGCGTGAGTTCTTCTTTCTTTTCAATTAATGATAGAATCATTATCCGAATCCTCCTTGTAGAATAACTTTCCGTCCTTGAACACTAGGTCATTTCTTTTTTCTTCGATTAGGATATGACCCTCATCGTTCAGAGGAAGACTTTCCATTTCCTCAAAGTAGTAATGCAGAGCGCATTCGTGATTGCAAAAGAACTCACCTAGAGCATTGCTGTATTCTATCTGGGTTTTTGCCGTCAGTGGCTTATCGCACTTTTGGCATTTTACTTGCATTTAATTTCACTCCTTAACCTTCAATCGTTGCGATTATTTTAGGACTTTTAACGTTTAATCGCTCAATTGCTTCTTCGTAAGTGATGAGTTCGTTGTCGCAAAGCATCTTTTCTTTCGCTGACAGTTCTCCCTCAAAAACTCGTTTATATCATCCGGGCTGTCACCGGTAACTTTTGCGTAAAATTCTTTAGCTTCCTGTTCTGTTTCTGCGGCCACCCAATCAATGTCATTCATCTTAAAAACTTTCATTTTCGTTCCTCCTATAAACGAATTACATACTTATATTCAAGCCCGATCTGTTCTTCATATCTCAACGTGTTTTTGAAGAGCGAGCGCTTATACGAATCTAAATATTTCCAAATCCAGTCAGCGCTGCTGTAACACCATATGCGGATGTCTTCGGCGTAAACAGCTGGATGCACATAGGGATAATAAAGATCACGGTCTTCTTTTAGCCAATCACAAATGTCTTCGTATTCATCAAATACCGCATAATTGCTCTCTCGCTTGAAATACACGAGGTGTGCTTCTGCGTTGCTCTCTTCTCTAATTTCCTTGACCCTTCTCATCGCTTCTAGCAGGCTTGCTGTTTGAAGTGGCATCTTAAATCCTCCTAATCTTTGAAATCGTACTGCTCGCCACAACGCACTAGGACGCCGTGACGCTTAGAATATATGTTTTGTCGCCGTACCGACTGCTTATTGACGCCTTCCTCATATACCGTGATGACGAGAAGTTTTTCACGATCTGGACTGACCGCGCCTGTCTCAACCACTCTGCGCGTCATGACGCAAATGCTTCACTTGGTGATCGTGAATATTCTTGAGGTCGAACCGTGTCGGCGTCTGCACCGACTTAGCCTCGAAGTTGATCGACCTGCCTTGATACACGCCGTCATAGTCTACTGTAGACTGTGACTCGTAATGCCCCATGACTTTGTTTTTGGTTACTTTGAGCACTTTGACTGGCGTAGGTCTTTTATTAATAACAGCGATCTTCTGACGTCGATACATGTCGTTTGACGTTGTGATCAGTCGTTCAAGAGGCATTCCTCTGTTTGCGTAGCTCCTCTTCATTTTTCTCAGCCTCCTAAACAGTGTTATTTTTGAAGAAGGCATATGCAATCTTGATGTTACGCTTTTGCTTTTCATCATCCTTGTTCCTAGCCAGCCCTTTATTTAGGAATCCTTCTAAGTTACCATCCCAACAACCAGCAAACACTTTATCTAGTGACGGGATGTACTTTACTTCGCCTCCGAAGGTACCGATGTTGCCGACAGAGAAAATCTCTACTCCACGCACCCTTTGTGTGTTTGCACCGCGTAGGTCTGCACCGCGTAGGTTTGCATAGCTTAGTTCCGCACCGCGTAGGTCTGCACCGCGTAGGTCTGCACCGCGTAGGTTTGCACGCTCGCCTTCTTTAAAAGATGTCTCTAGCCACAACTGGTGTTTATCTAAAATCTCTCTGATTTTATCCATTCTTCTCAGCCTCCCACAGAAAAAATGTACTGTATGTCATCGTAGAACTCGTATACATCCCCACCATTTGCTTCACATTCCAGCCAAGCCTTTTCAATTGCGTCTACTCTATTCTGTAGCCGTTCGATCCGAGCCATGTGCTCGACTTTTTCTTGAAGCAAACGTTCTATGTCCTCTTTCATTTGTTTGTGCTCTGAGGCAATATCAACTAGCGATAATATAGCTTTTTTATAGAGGGTTTCTTTTTCGTCACTCATACACTCACCCTTTCGTATTTTTCTCCAATCACGTCTACAATACTTTTTCCATCATTTACTTTCCGCACCAACTCATCGAGCTGCAAAAGCTCTTGCATTGTTAAGCGATCTAAATTGTCAGTGCTGATTAAAATGTATCTGCTCATTTAAGTCACCTCCAACAACTCAGGATTTTCGTAAATGTTTCCGACAACCTCTATTTCTTCTCGACGTGGCGACCCTGGTGAAAATATCAGTCCAGTACCATCCAGACGACGAATCCCCAGCCAAATTCCTTCTGCGTAGTAAATCTCACCACGGATAGTATCTTTTACTTTTTCAACTGTTGAGCGACTACAATCCGTATATTGAATCTTTTTGTAATCGACAACGTCACTCTTGTAAATCTCCATGCTGTGTCGGTCTTTCAACCCCGTAAACACGTCTCTTGATAACAATTCATAGTCCGCGAGAAAAGCAGGCGACAGTTTTTCTAGCGGTCTTTTTTCGATCTGACCCCAATAGTAGTGTTTAACCTCGATGTTTCCGGAAGCTTTGTGCCTTAGGATGTAACGAAATTTAATCTCCCTCATGACCATCCATCCTCCTCCAAATCCACGCCACTGAACTCCAATTCCTCCTTGAAACATTGCCAACAAGTCCACGGGTAGTGGTCTTGATAAAATCGATTTATTATTAACTGACTATCGCTTACATACTGCTGCGGTTTTGGCATTAAGAAGCTTTTTTCGTCGTCGCAATATGAGCACTTTTCGGGTTTATTCATCATCATCTTCTGCCTCCTCGAATGACAATGGTTTTAAAGTTAGATACTCTTCGTGCTTGACATCCCCTAATATATTTCCAAACTGCACCGCGCCAGCACACCACACACCTTGATGGTCTGTACGCAATGCAGTGAAAATACTGCCGTTTCCGTAAGTCCTATATCTATCACTGCGTGCGTTTACGATCATTATTTTCTCCCCTCGTTTGGCGTGTTCTTCGGAAAGTACGTATTGGCTATCTTCTAGTTTAACGACACCCCCAGCTTTGGGTGCTTTGGGTGTAGTATCCGATACGGGTGTGTTACCATCCACCTCAATCACTCGCACCGAGATGTTTTTGTCGTTTATATCTGATATATGGATGTCATGAATCTCACTGTATCGATCTACAACAGAGAGTATTTCTTGATTGTCCTCACCTACTCTGTAGACTAAAAACGCATCGTCATATTTTTTGCGGTCAGAATCCATGCCTCTCAAGTACACTACTTTTCCATACAACTCTTGATTAAACACTTCTTTCATCACTTTAATTTTCACAGTCTTCCGCCTCCTCATTTTCAAAAATCCCATTCCTCCGCCGTTTAATCCGGTTCTCACGCGCTAGATGCATCACTGCAAGCGCGCACTCGTCTATGTCTCGTCTGAAGTGTCCTGCGATGCCGACTAAGGACATTCCACCTCGCCACAGCTCAGCAAAATCGGAAAGGTCAGCGTCATCCCAAATAAAATCCATGTTCTCGCACACAAGTACAATCTTGCGCCTTTTATGCACCTGTCTTTGTAGCGTTGACGGCATCCGAATCACCCACCTTAATAATTGTCATCCCATCCGCAAAGTTGTTAGGAAAACTATGCGGATATTCATGCTTGTAATAGATTTTGCGTATTCCTGCTGCCCTTATTGCTTTTAAACAATCTGGACAAGGGTAGTGCGTTACGTATAATAACGCGTCTCGTGTTGATATGCCTTCCCTTGCAGCTGTGATTAAGCACTTCATTTCAGCGTGAAGCGTTTGCCTACAATGACCGCCAACCTCACACTTTTCTATAGCTTTGCAGATACTAGACGCTCGTTTATTTGAGCCAAAAGTTCGTTCATCTCTCTTATTAACAAGCACTGCGCCGACCTTCAGTTTCTGGCAGTCGCTGTGCTTGGATGCTCGGAGTGCTAAGTCCATGATCATCAATACCCACCTGCCTGACGTTCGTGATTGACTTTGTTCTTGTCGAAGTAGGCTTGTTCGATCTGGTCAAGGGTAAATCCTAATTCTTTACCCAATGACATAAAGTAATTAAATCCCTCATAATACTCAAACCATTGCTCGTCATCTAACGTGTCCCAGTTGACTGTAAAAAGATTTCTGAATAGCTGATTTACATTCTTTTCCGCCATGTAAGACCAACTTTTGTTATCTTCCAAATGTTCGTCTGCCCCTAATTCCAACCCGATACTCAATATAAAATGCAGGCAATCAACGTATTCTTCTAGAATCGGTTGCGCTTGATATTCTTGGATGCTCGCTCTAGTATTTGTACCAGGTCCGTCATATCCATGAATGTATATTTCAACGGTTTCGTATCTCGGCTCCTGATCCTCACTCCAAAATTTGAAACCTCGCCACTCATTAGCAAGCTCCCCAAGCTCAACCTGCAACGCTAAAACCTTTTTATCTAGCAAATACCGCCCTTGTAATCCTTTTTCCTCGACTATGTGATCATCCAATTGCTTTTGCATATTAAACAGTTTCCGTAAGTTCATCCCTTCACCTCATCCACTAATTTTTTTAATTCCGAGACAGACAGCTCCCACAACTGCCTGCCGTCCTCATGCTCGTAATACTCACAATCTAGTAACTGCTCGATGTATTGATCCTTGACGGTTTTTAATAGTTCAGCCAACTTTTCGTGCCTCTCTTTCCGCATCTAATAAGCGCTGTCTTAACGCCTCTATGTCTTGTTTTGATTGCTCTCTCAATGCCTGCTTTTGCGCATCTGAGCAATTAACACACGGCTGTATGTAAGCCATGACTGCTGTTGCCACCGTCATATCTCCTGCGCCTTTGCATGTTTTGCACATGTGATCATCCCCTATCTAATGATTTCAGGCGGTAGTCCTCTCCGTTCATCACGAGTATCTTTGCGTTATCTAACAAACGGGAAAACCGACGCTGTTGATCTTTGGTTTGTGTCATTTCAGCTTTTGTGAGGTTCGTTGTGTAAACAGTGTGCTTCCCGGCACGCTGATCAAGAACTTCAAAAAGCTTGCTACTGCCCCAGCCTCCTGTTGAATCCTCAGCCCCTAAGTCGTCAACGATCAGTAGGTCAACGGTAGCTAGTGCCTCCATAACATCAGCTTCAGTAAATTCCTTGTGGTTCCAACTGCTCTTTATGTGCGTGAACAGCCGGGGAACACTGACCATAATCGTTGAATAACCTCGTTCATGTACCCGGTGCTTAATAGAGGCGGACAGGTGCGACTTACCTGTGCCGAACGAGCCTTGAAAAAATAAGTTCTGTTGTTCTGTCTTTGGGAAAGATTCTGCGTAACGTTTGGCAGCCTCGTATTGCTTCTGGTGGGCACCTGGGTTAAAGCTGTCAAAGACGCCTGTTCCAACGCGGTGTTCATAAGGCTAAACTTGTCGAATATCTCCAGTTTTTTCAGCTTGCGCAGTCGCTTACTGCGTTCTTGCTCCGCCTTTGCAAGTTTCCTATCCTCGCATTTGCAATTGACATCAACCGTGATGACTTCGCCCTTTTGTGGCCCTCCGGCAATCAACATTTCGGAGCGCTGCACAAGCCGTCCACATCCATCGCACTGAAACTCTTTCAGTACTTTCGGTTTCTGGATTTTACCCAGAACTGATTGTAGGGATTGCATATTAGCACCTCCTAAAAGCCGAGATCGTAATTGTCGTATTGAGAACCACTAGCGCGTTTAAAAGGTGTTACGTTGTTCCGTCTTCCTTGGTTCTTCTTCTGTTGCTTTTGGCGCTCGTAAGCTCTCACATCGTCGATAGTTAAGAGAGACTTAGAATGCCAGTCACGCAGAATAGCTTCAGCGTAGTTAAAATGTGACTTGCCGTTTTTAAGTGTGACTTTAAGAGCAGCTATGACGTGTTCGTCAGAAAGGTCATCACACCAAGAATTTATAGATTCAGAGATGAATGGATTCAGCACACCAAAATTCTGCTCGAAGAAACTAAATGGATTCTCGCGCGCGTCTTCATCATCATATTTAGTTTTGTTTTGTTTATGTTTAGGTATGTTCAAGCTATCGGTATGAGATTGGTAAGTCGATTGGTAAGTTGATTGGTCAGAAGATAGGTCAAGTGAGTTGACCAATGAGACCATTTCATAAACTGGAGCCTGACCTTTTTTTCCTTTCTCATACTTAATCAAATTCTTTTCGATAAGCTTTTTACGGGCATCAACTATGCCTTGTTTGGAGAGACTTGTGAGTTGTTCCACTAGAGAGTTACTTGCGTTAAATCTACTTTTCCATCCAGCCATATTGTTTATGAGCATTAGTGAGTGCCACAAAGCAATTGCGCTGGTGGGGAGTTCGTTTAACAAAAGCCAGTCTCTAAATGCGTTCAACTCTTTAATGTAGTTCATGATCTCTCTCCTTTCTCTCGCAAATTGCGTACATGCCATCTATCTTGATCAATCTGAGTGTTGGGTTTGCCTTCTTTAAAAAATCCTCTACGTAGGCCGTATATGCCGCCCGGGGGTTTTTACAATCCCGAGCGAGCAAACCAGCCGTTGGAATTAATATTCGGTACTGCATTAGAACGGAAAGTCCTCATCATTTAGTTCTGTTTTAGTCTCTTTCTCTGGTTGCGACACAGGTTCATCCGGCATGTCAAAGACTTCGACTTCTGGTTGCTCCGACTCTTCATCTTCAGCAGGGGCTTTCTCGTCATCTTGGAAAGCTGTCTGCATATCGACCGAAAGGATACCCCACTTACTTAACATGTTTCTTAAGACTGTCTTTAGCGCCATCGCGTCGTAATTGTCTTTCCACCCGAAGTTCGACTTCGAGAATTTCTTTTTATGTTCGTCGATTGCATCTTTTGACCAGTACACCGTTTTACGGAAGCCATTTATTAGTTCAAAGTGCGCTGTGTAACCAACTACCTTATCTGACTTCCTACCTTCAAAATCAAGTTTCAGCTCTTCTGTGAGGGGGTTCCAGTGCTCTAATTGCCCCTCATAGATTGGTAGTGCGTTAATTGTGCGATACTGACCTGTCCTAAGCGCTAGTTGGACGTATCCTTTGTATCCAAGTTGAAAGGTGGCTTTATTGCCGTATGGAACCACCCACGCATAACCGAGATTCTTGTCAACTGGCAAGTCTAGGGTCGCGGCAACAACACAAGAACTAATGATTGACATTGGTTCGCACTTCATAAGATTTGTGTCGCCGCTTACTAGATTCACAATCGAAGTCATGTAGGAACTTGCTCGATCGTTCAACATGTCCTCAAACTTCTTCTTGATGCTCGGGCTATTCAGAAGTCCTTTTAATGAATAGCTGCCGACATCATTATTTGCAGGCTTTTTGTTTTGTAACTGGTTTTTAACTGATTTATTTGTAGCCATTTCATTCAACCGCCTTTACTAATAGTGGTCTGCTGATCGATTCCTTTAGGTACGTTTCATATATATCTGGTTGTTCTTGTTTGAGACGTTTCGCGTCTACTCTCATCGACGACCTGTTCTTCCAAGTTATTTGGAAGCCAGGCAGTGTAGCTTTTTCGTTTTCCTTCATTTCTAGCTTGATGCGGTTTTCTATCTTTGTGATTTCTTGCTGTATTTCTACTAATTGTTCTTTTAGTTGATCGCGATATTCTAATTGCTCTTTGTATGAAGCACTTAAAGCTATTTCAGTATCCTTGACAGCTTCAGGGAATCGCTCTTTCATGTACTTCTCTGCCGCGCTTGTGCCGTCCAATGCAGGAGGTACGCCGGCAAGTACATGCTCTTCCCAAAAGCGTTTTTCTTCGGCGATCATCATTTCAATTAATTCTTCATCACGTTCGATCTCCTTCCAGACAAAGCGCTGACCGCCGATTAATACGGCAATATATGCTTTGGGTGCTCCTAAAACAGCCATATAATGCTGAATTTGCACAAGATATTGAGCTGGAATGTCTTCGCCTTCCCAATCACTTGCTAGTCTTTGATTGGCTGTTTTGCACTCAAGAATGGCTTTCTCTCCCACCACCATTCGATCGACGTTTGCGATCATCCATTCATGCTTTGGGTGTTGTAGAATGGCGTTTCTTCTCCTAACTCGTTTTCCTGTTCGGTTCTCGAACTCTTTAGCGACCATATCTTCTAGCAAGTTGCCGAAGTATGCCGCTTCGCTTTCGACGTCTTCAGGAATGTAATCCCCGGTCTTTTCTGACCAGACTTCAAAGGCTGTACTGTACTTGTTTAGCCCTAAAATTGCAGAGGCGTCACTGCCCCCGATTCCTTGCCGGCGATTTTTTAACCACTCGACGCGGTTCATTTCCTTTGTCGGAATCAGTACGTTTGGCGCTGTCATTGTTTACCTCCTTGATATTTTTGGGAGGGTCGCATATAATTGATGTAGATATTTATTAGAGCGACCCTCTAACGATCAGCAGGCAGGCTGATCGTTTTTTTGTTGTCTCAAACTCTGTCGCTTTGTTCACGCAATCATTAACTCGCTATGTTTTAGCGTGTAATCAAACATGCACTCAGCGTCATCACAGATCGTGTGATCGTCTATGACGCGGTAGCTGTAGCCTTCTTTGATCGACTCGCCGCATACTTTACAGCGACCGATCTTGCTTGGCTCACACATTGAATCTGGGTTGATAAAATGAGGGTTTAACATCGTTTGCCTCCTATTGTTTTATTTGGTGTCAAATTCACACCGTCAAGCCAGGGCACTACAGACGAAGGGGGAAGGCGTCATCCCTAGCTTGACGGCAGGAACTTGCCTGCCTTTAGTGATAGTGTTACAATTGCTTTAGCGTATCGAGTCGATTATTTCGGCTCTTTTTTTATGTCTGTATAAGTTGCTTCTAGCAGTTTTGCTTGCTTTTCTTCATCTGTTAGTGCTAGCCATTCTGACACTTCCACGTTCATACAGATGCCTCCTGACCTTCTCAACTGTTATTCCTCTCTCTGCTAATGCTTCCGCAACCTGTTCTATTGTTTTTACCTCTTTAAAATCCGCCTGTTTCCTACCCCTCATCAGAATCGACCTCCAAACATTTTTGCGGCTTCAACTAACTTGTCTAGCTCCGCCTTTCTTGTTTGCATCTGCCTTAACTCTCTTAGATGCCTCAACGCTTCAACTGTTGCCGTGATCGCATCTTCTGTATATCCGCCTCTTGCTAGTCGCGTTGATGCGTCGATTGCTGTTTCATATTTCTCTAGGTGTCTGCACGCCTCTTTCATGTCGCCTGCTAGTACGTTCATGTCATTCACCCTTCTTTATATATTTGTTAGCGATTAATTTCGCCTTGTGCCTAGACCACACTGATAGCCAGTTGAATCCATATTCTTTGCAGCAGATTGCTATAAAGTGCTTCAGTGCAACGATTGCGTCACATGCCTCTTGCAAGGCTTCTTCCATGCGCTGACGTTCGTGCGCAACTGCATGCGACGGATGATTCGTCATTTGGAGCTTTTGGATAGCCACAAGCACTTCTTCAAGCTCTTCCTCGGTCTTCGACTTAACCGACATACGGTGTAAGTCTACAGCCGAGCCATCGAGCTTTCCGACGCCGTAACCAAGATATTTAGATACTGCTGTCAAGGCGATAAATGGGTCTCCGTATCGCTTTGTGAGAGCTTGTCCGATGTCCGCCGGAAGCTTTGCCCTCTCCGTCTCGTAGGACGAAAGTGCTTCGCGGCTTAGACCGAGGTCGAAACTTAGTTGCTCTTGGCTCTCCTTATGATCTTTTCTGGTGCTTTGTAGCACCTTACCAACTGACATTTTATTCCTCTCCTTTTTTGCCGGTGATATTGGTTTGTTTTGAGATAATTAAGCTAGAGAAACAGCAGGAGTGTTCGCTTGCTCTTGCGCTGCTATCCACTCATCAATGGCTCGTTTGGTGAAGAAGATGCGCGTCCTCACTCGGTGGTGAGGTATCTCCTTCGAGCGAACCATTGTGTAAATTGTTTTGTAGTGGACGCCCAAGTAGTCAGCACACTCGTAGACGTTGAATGTCTCTTGACGCATGTTGTCACCTCTTTTTTTATATGACCTTTTGTTCATTCTTAGTTTCTAAGAACTTATTCTTAAAAAAATATCCTGCATCTACTGATAAACCGTGGCAAATCGCTTCGTATTCTTCAATAGATAAAGGTGATTGCCCATTAATCAACCTGTAAAACCTTTTGGGGTTAATGCCTGACTTTTCTGCAACAAAGTTCAATTTAAGCCCGCTAGCTTCGATGTAAGAGCGAATTCTTTCGTGCATTTTCATGTGTGCCCCCTCCTTTTTCTTAAAATCTAAGATCGATGTAACTTCATATTAATTCTTATTATCTAAGAAGTCAAGTATTTATTCAAAGAATCTAAGAACAAAATTCCTTATTCTTAGGAAAATGTTATTATGTTCTTAGAAAGTAGGTGTAGATCATGTCCACATTGGGAGAACGCCTGAGGATCGCCAGAGAGCGAAAAGGGCTCAAACAAACCCAAGTAAAAGAAAGAACAAACATTAATAACAAAACACTTAGTGGCTATGAACATAACGTAAGTGAGCCTGATTCTAACACCTTGGCGACTTTGGCCGATCTATATGAGGTATCTTACAAATGGCTCATGACAGGTAAAGGCGAGCCTTCTGAAGAGCAGAAAGGTGATGAACTCACCGAAAAAGACGAGCGAGACATCGCCAAACGCATGGCTAAACTGAGAGAAGACTTAATGAATGGTGAAGATAGTGACGGATTGAGCTTCTCTGGAGAACCGATGAGCCCAGAAGCGATTGAGTCACTACTCGAGGCTTTAGAATATGCCGAGCGTCAAGCAACACGTATTAATAAGAAATACACCCCTAAAAAATATAGAAATAAAGAAGAAAAATAGAACCTTTGTAGGGCGTCCGTATGATTTATCTAAAGGAGCTTAACTTCTTTTAATGGCTCTTTTTGTTTTTTGATCAGCAGATGACTATATTAAAAGGGGGTCTTATCTAATTGCAATATATTGTTTATTGTGACGAGTCGATAAAACGAGGGGAGTATTTCAGCAATTTTTATGGAGGATCGTTGGTAAGGTCGATACATTTTAATGAAGTTAAATCCACATTAGAGCAAAAAAAGAAAGAACTTAACATAAATAGCGAAGTTAAGTGGCAAAAAGTTACATCTAATTACTTGGATAAATACATGAGTTTAATTGAAGTTTTTTTTGACTTTATTAAAAATGATATGGTTAAAATTAGAATTATGTTTACACATAATCTTCATGAACCCATCGAGTTATCAAAAACACAAAGGGATAACGAATATTTTTTGCTCTATTATCAATTTTTCAAACACGCATTTGGACTTAAGTATTCTAATAATACTTCAAACAAAATATCTATTTACCCATTTTTCGATCAGTTACCGGACACTAAAGCGAAAAATCAAGAGTTTATTGATTACATATACAATCTCCAAAGGACTGACGTATTCGAGAGTGCTAATTTATTTTTTAACAGCAAAGACGACATAGCTGAAGCAAAGTCTCACAATCATGTGATATTGCAATGTTTAGATGTAGTGTTGGGTTCAATGGAATTTAGGTTAAATGAGAAGCATAAAATAATTCCAGAAGGTCACAAAAGAAGAGGGAAAAGAACTATCGCCAAAGAAAAGCTTTACAAATTTATTAACTCGCAAATCAGGCAAATCTATCCTAACTTTAATATTGGAGAAAGTACAGGGATCCAAGGTGTGGTGGAAAATCGGTGGAATCATCCCTACCGACATTGGAAGTTTATATCAATAGATAGCAGAACTAATGGATCATATGTAAGTAAAAAGAAAAAAGTGAGCCCCATCCACTCTACTTAGTAGCCTACGTGGCACGTAAGCCTTCGAGGGGATCAAGCTCACCTATCTAAATAAAGTATACCCCCACAATAAATTAATGTAAACATTTTTTTGCTTTATTTATTATAACAGCCGTTAAGGCTTTTCTTTTCAACAACAAACAGAACATTAGTTCTTAAATGCCGAGGTATTAAGGAAAATAGTCTCAATTAAGGGTTCACTTTCTAGTTATTTTGTATGATAATGGGAGTGTCTTCTAAATCATTTCACAGAGAATTGAACACAAGATCAGCAGTGGTTGATATTTCAAGCACTTCTATCACGGACTATTACCCTAAGATTTAAAAATAGAGACAAGCAATCGTTTTTAGGGGTGAAAACGTGTGGATAAAAGAAACGGTTAAAAAGTTAACAACGACATACAAAACAAACGATCCCTTTGAGATCGCTTCTGCTAAGAACATAATAGTTTTTGAAAAAGATATGCATGAAGAGATCATGGGTTTTTACAAATACATTAGAAGAAACAAATTCATCTTTGTGAATGCCAACCTAAACGATGATACAAAGATATTTACCTGCGCTCATGAACTCGGTCATTCACAACTGCACCCAGGGATCAGCACCCCTTTTCTAAGGCGCAATACCCTCTACTCTATTGACAAAATTGAGCAGGAAGCCAACCGATTCGCTGTTGAACTTCTTATGCTTGATGAAGACTTATATCAATTAAACGACACAAACTTAACAATCTATGATGCTGCTGCTTTGTATGGTATTCCCGATGATGTGGCGCATCTTAAGAAGTACTAATATTCTTTTTTTGACTCGGATTAAAAGGGGGCATCAATAGCGATTGTCTTTTCCGCAATGAATTCTTCTAAGATAACCTAATGCAGTCATTTACTATGATAAAGGAGAGTACAATGGACCAATATAATATAACTGATTCTGATGTCATAGATATATTAGCACTTCACGGTTTAAAGGCAGTATCTATTAGTAAGTTACCTAAAAGTGGGCAAAGACAAGTATTTGAAGTTGTTTTTGACTCAAAAAAAGATAGCATCCTAAAGTTTGTTGATGTGTCTCCATATATCGCATATCAAAGATATACCTGGAATGAATTCTCGGTTTCTGAACTTGAGCAGGAAAAGGTCTATGAAATTGAGGCAAATTCCAAAAGGATAATTAGGGAGCTAGAAGCATCAAAAAAATGTGCAATCCTGCCCCAGCTTGAAATTTTGGATGATTATGAGATGTACATAAAGGAGAATTATCACTTTATATATTACTTTGAAACTAAATTTGAGGGACAAACACTAGATAAAAGTGAACTATATCAAAAAGAACAAGATATTGATGTGATTTTACAGTTTTTATTCCAAATGGTTAATCAAATAAGGGTTATGCATGATACGGGTTATGTACATAGAGACCTTACTCCACGAAATATCATTTATCATCAAGGTCGGTTTAAAATTATTGATGCAGGTTTAGTAAAATCAAATGAAGAAGAGAAGTTAACTGCTACTAGAGCATTAATAGGGACACCGTATTACATGGCACCTGAACAAGAAAGAAGAACCTCTGATTATACATGGGATTTTAGAACAGATTTATATTCTGTTGGTTTAGTAGCTATAGAAATATTCCTTCCGCAAACACGATATCTTGATATGAAGAAAAAAAGGGATATGCATTATGTTTTTCCAATATGGAAAAGTAAAGATGCAAGTTCTAAGTCATTATTATTATTTAGTAAAGTAATTGCTAGGCTTGCTATTGAACAGCGATCTAGAAGATGGGCGGATTTAGACAACTTATTACATGTATTAGAGACTTTAATAGGTCAGGAGGATGAATAAATGATTTTTGCACAGCATGGTCCCGCATGGAAGCCGAAGTTAGAGAGATTTTTTTCAAATCACCTAATAGATGGAGTAATTTGGGATCCTCGAGAAGAAAGGGTAGAAAGAATTAAAGAAATACGTAGCAATAATGATAATTATTCTTCAGTTGAGAATATCATAGATCTGAAAGTGTATTACAAACAGTTTCCTTCATCTCTTCCCAAAAGGTTAAGTGAATTAGATTACTTTCCGGAAAACGACATAGATAGAGCGTTTCTGAGAAATACAGAAAACCTAGAAACTTTAGTGGAAAAATCTATAGCTTTCCAAATAGACTTTGATGTGGACGTCATAATGGCACCATCCTTCTATCTATATAGTTTCAATGATAGGATAGTTGATAAGCTTTTGGACACATGGGAGATCTTTTATGAACAACTAGAAGAAAAAGAAGTTGATAAAGGCAAGTTTGTTTCAATAATATTTAATGAAACAGCACTTGAAAATAAATCATATATCGCTGATTTTTTAGATGACTTTAGTGATATTGCACAAAAATTTGATGGAATTTATATTACTATAGATAGAGAAAAAAATAATAATCACAGACATGATTTTAATCCAAATCGTCTAAATGGTATGCTTCAATTAATCTATGACCTAAAGAACTTAGGACTAAGAGTAGTAATAGGTTACTCTGGAATTGAAAGTATAATGTATTTTGCAGTAGGTGCTGATGCAATTGGTACTGGCTGGTTTTATTCCTTAAGAAATTTTAATAAAGAACAAAAGGGACTAGAACCGGTTGAGAGTATGGGAAGACAAAAAAGGAGATACACTTCAATGAGAATGTTGTTTGAACTTGCTATTGAAGAAGAGATATTAAGTATCCCTGGTTATCTAAAGGAAGAGTTATATGGAAAAATTCTTACTGGATGCGAATTAGATGCCAAGATCTTAGAGGGAAATATAGAAGACATAAGCTTTAATGAAATATATGAACAATACTTCGAATCATTAAAACAAGTTGTAGATGCTATTACCGAAAAAGATAGTATAGAGGAAAAATAAGCCTTGTTGAACAACTTCTCAATACAGCGGATTCAAACATAAAACGCTATAACGAATCGGAAACCCTGCAACGAATTAATAATAGACATATTAAAAACTATCAAAATGCTTTAGGCCAATTTAAGGAAGATAATTTTATCTTTATATAATATAGAGAGGAGCTATAATATTTAATTTAATAGCTCCTTCACCCCGTTTTAATTGAAAAAGTAGAGGTTTCAAGTTGATATTTAGCAACACTACTGATAAAAGAAGGATTTATGCTTAGTTTTACTCGGTCCTTCTTTGGTTTATAAAGGTATTCAATTCTATCTTTGGAAACCCCAATTAGCCCTACATTTTGATTTTGAAAATATTTAATGTTATTTTTTTGTAACCTTTTTGCTAATTCTAATGGTAAAACAACGTACGAGTATGAAGAAAATTTCTTATTTATAGTTGCTTGAAGTATTGCCTTTTTCCAATTGGTTAACTTAGCTTCAAATGAAATGAATTGTAAGATTGGGAATTGAAAGTCCTTTGAAATGACATACCTTTTTGGAATAACCTCTTTAATGATACTTGCTTTTATTAATTTAGATAATAAATTAGAAAGCACTTTTTCATTATAATCAGTACGTTTAACAAGATAGTCAAAAGTTCGAACAGCTTTCTTGTGTAGGTAACCAATTACTTTTGCAAATTGATAATTTGAAAGTAGGTCCGCTTGTTCATAATTCATTAGATGAGAATCTTCAACAATTACTTGAACTATATCTACATTCCCAAATCTAGCGTTAAATTCAGCAAGAACTTTTTCATTTTCTTTTAATTCATCTTCTTTAAGTTCTATAAATTTCTTTTGTAAACATAATTCGCTTGTAAACATTTTTAGACACCTCCTCTTTATGATACCCTAGATTCCTAAAAAGTTTAAGGAAAAATGCATGGTTTAATATACTGAGTCGATTTCATAATTTAGAGCCTTTGCGGCTCAAGGCTTTAGAAATTAGGTACCTCCCAAAGTCTTGTATAATGTAAGTTACCACAAAAAATTCATTTTAAATTACAAGCATAACCTTATTGATGAAAAGCTTATTCATCGTATAAAGGCAATGAATGAGTTGTTTATGGCACAATAAAAACGTAATGAACGGCAGTTAATTTATGCAATAAAAAAAGCCGCTTGCCAACACCTAAAAAAATACATACACTCCTTTTGGGCATTACTTCAAGGAGGGTATTTAGGAGATGTTAGCAATGGCTGAAATTGATTATATCAGATTAGAAACAAACGTTAAAGGACGGGCTTACGCCTCTGTGGCTAAACAAATCAATAGAGATGAGAGAACTGTTAAGAAGTATTCGGAGAAGGAGGACTTTAGCCCCGATAACCGCCCAAAGCAATCAAGGAAAGCAAAGGTTATGGATCCTGTCAAACCCGTGATTGATCAGTGGTTGAGAGAAGATTTGAAGAAGAAAAAGAAGTTCAGGAGAACAGCGAAGCGGATCTTCGACCTGCTTGTTTCCAACCATCATTTTGTGGGATCAGATCGTTCTGTGCGCGCTTATGTGGCCAGAAGGAAGGCAGAACTGTTGGAGGAAAGTGATGAAGCTGCCCTGCCTTTAGAATCAAGGGCGGGAACAGCACAAGTGGATTTTGGAGAAGCCCCCTTTAAGTACAAAGGAAAAGATATTGTGCTACCTTATCTTGTTCTGTCCTTTCCTTACAGCAACGCCTTTTTATTTCAGGTGTTTCCTGCGCAGAATAGAGAATGCTTCCTGCAAGGGCTGACCAATATGTTCACCGAACTCGGACATGTGCCACAAGTCATTCGCTTTGATAACTTGTCACCTGCGGTGAAAAAAGTTTTGCCAAATGGCGAACGGCAGCTAACAGATGTGTTCGCCAGATTCGTTGCCCATTACGGATTCCGATATGAATTTTGTAACCCTGGAAGTGGAAACGAAAAAGGTCATGTAGAAGCCATGGTTAAATACATACGGAATAACTACTTGCTTCCCGCAGTAGCGTATGATGACCTTCAACAACTGAATAAAGAGGTGATTTCCTGGTGCATCAATGACAGACAACGCCTTCATTACGAAAAGGGGGAACTCATTTCCGAATTATATTTGGCAGATCAGGATCGATTCTATCAATTGCCCGTAAAACCTTACGAGTGTGTTCGCTTTGAGCAGTTTAAAGCTGACAAGTACGGTTTTATCCGCACCGATGGAAAGCAGTATTCCACGTCTCCACGTTTTGCAGGCCAGTCTGTTACGGCGAAAATTTCGTTTGATGAGGTGATCCTATTAGATGAGAAAGAAGAAACGATTGTTCGGCATCCAAGGCTTTACGGAACAGCTAAAAAATCAATGGACTGGCAGCCTTATCTGGCACTGATGGCAAAAAGGCCAGCGGCCTTGAAGTATAGTTCATTGTATGATCAATTGCCGGAGGCGTGGAGAGATTTCTTCCAGCGATGCACAGTGGAGGAAAAACGGAGTGCCATTCAGCTTCTGGCGATTATTCTGAAAGACCAGGACTTCAGCTTATCCATAGAGGCACTCAAAATCGCATCAAAGCATGGCCACCCAACCGCTGAGACGATCAAGCACGTATACTATCAACTGGTAAACGGCAGAGGTATACGGGAGACCATTTCCCTGTCAACACCGTTGCCTACGACTTCGGGTACGCCAAGAGGATTAAATCATTATGACAAACTGATTCGACTGACAGGGGGTGACCAAACATGACACACCTCATTGAAGAACATGCGAAACGGTTAAAACTTAGCTGGATTAGAGAGCATTATCATGAAGTGAAGGCTGAAACGCATGAAGAGTTTCTTCTTACACTCTTCGAAAAGGAGATTGAGCAACGTGAAGAGAGAAAACTCAATCTTCTGATCAAGAAATCGTGCCTGCCAGATATATTTGGCAAACAAATGGAGTGGCATGGAATCCACATGAACGGTTCCATGACTAGAGATGAAATCCTTGGGGGAGGATTC
>NZ_JAALFC010000031.1 GCF_011058155.1 Litoribacterium kuwaitense
TTTCGTCGACTACCATTATACAGAATTTGGGGAGGTACTTCCTTTTTTATGTCTCGGAAGCCTTGCGTGGCAAGACCTTAGAATTATGAAATTCATTCATATAGCAAACTAGATTGAGTATCCTTAACCTTTCTCACGTTTTTTTGCTTCTCTAAATTCGGCTGGAGAAAACCCTGTCTGCTTTTTAAAAACTTTAATAAAATACTTATCATCGCTATACCCTATACTTTGAGCGATCTGTTTTAATCGCCAGTTTGTATTCTCCAATATTTGCTTAGCTATCTCTACCCTCTTGTTTGTTAAGTATTGAATAAAGCTTATTCCAACAACGGTTTTAAAGCTCCGTCCTAAATAAGATGGATTATATCCGAGCTCTTCTGCTAGAGCAGCAATTGATAGATCTTTCATATACCAGCGATGGATCATTTCTTTTAAGAACAGAACTGGATCATTTCTTTTTATTTTAGAAAATTCGGTCTTATTTTCGCGTGTATATTGATCGCTATCCTTTAGACTTCGCTCCATTTCTTCTCTATTGATGGGCATTAGTAAATATACTTTATCATCTGACAATAAAGTTTCATGGACGCCTTCTATATTGGAACATTCATCAGCGGCTATATTGTCATTGCTCTTTCTCTCATGCAAACGCTCTAAGGTAGCGAAGGCGTTCACATGACAATCCATTATGTAATCTTGAGCTAATTTTTCTTTAAACACATTTCGCGCTAATAATACTTTTATTTCTTCCGGTGAGGCTAAAAAAACACGGTACATCAATCACCCTCCTTATTATCCATCTTATACAGTCATTCAATGTATGCAAATTGGAGTTATAATATTCTATACCCTTTATACAACAGAATAAAGCGGCTGATTTTTTTCAGCCGCACATTCGTTTCTTTACTATTACTTTTCCTTCTTATTGCCTTGAGCGTAGTCAATATAGAATAAGTCTGCCTTACCGCCATCCAATGTAACTGTCATTTCATACAGCTCATTGTTTAACTTCTCTAGCTTGACCGGAGCTTTATTTCCTGTATCGCGGTCAATTTTTTTGATCGCACCTCGCGGAATCCCATTTAAATCTAAAGTGAGCGTAATCTCTTGACGTGTCTCTTCTCCTGAGCCCTTCTGTTCTTCTACCGGAAGCCCGTTTCCGTGGGTCAATCCGTTCATCATCATGAAATATTCAATATCATTTGATTTGAAGAAGTCATCTGTACCTGGAAGTGGCTCAAAAAATCCGACGAGTACATCTCCTGGCAGCTCGTCATTCACGACACCGATATTCTGCGCGGTAATGTCTTTGATGACTGGATGCTCGTTATCTTCCCAAAGGTCGACTTGACCTGGCTTTCCATTCGATTTGACTTCACTACCAACTTGGTGCTGGCCAAGGTGTAAACGGACGTCGGTGCTATTTAAACGAGACAAATGTGGAGAAAGATTACGCGTTTCTCGTGCCATCTCTGCATATTGTTCATACGTTTTTGTCCGATTACCGTCTTGATCCAATAACAGCGTCCAATAGTGATCCTGGCCCCAACGGAAAATGGTTGCCCATTTCCCACCGAATGTCCATGTCGCATTTGCCACCGCATTTAACTGTGATTCAGTGATGGTATAGGCATTGCTTAAGTCCTCGTTTGGTGAGGACGGCGGTGTTTCTCCCGTTTTAAAACCAAGCAAATATTGACCGAAAGCGATGGGAGAGTTTCCTGTGCCATCGTGACCAGCTAAAGCAACTTCACGATATCGTCCAAGTTCATTGTACAGCTGCGTAATGCTTCCACCGAGGTAAGGATTTCCTCCGTATGAGAAGTAATAATCATCATAGGTTAACAGGTCTGGTTTGGCTCTCATCATATATTCACGTAATTGCTCGGTTGACCATTGTCCCATATATTGATTGCCAAACATGAGCGCATTAGGATACTTTTCATGACTTAACTCAAACCACGCTTCGAGATTTGTTACTAACGTTTCTGAATAATGCCGCTCATCTTGAAAAGACACCGTCACTAATTCATCTGCGTGCTCTCTTTGCTCCGCTGTTAAATAATCGTCTTCTGGCCCAGGTGGTTTTACGTAAGGTGCTTCATCTCCTTGTACTGAGAAAGAGAGGGACCAATCTTTTTCAGGCAACGCTTGCATTAATGTTTCGTTATAATAATCTCCGTCATAAAATGTAGGCGATGTAAAGTTAATGTCCTTCCAGTCTTCTGGATCAAGTGTATAACGACTATCATCTCCTGTCACCCAAATGCCCAGTTGCAGTCCTCTGTCAATCATAACGCGACTTGCCCTTGAGAGTGATGGTTCGTCGGATTGTACAATGACATCCCTTGTCACTGTTGCCTCGTGCCCAACTGCATCACGCACCGTATAGCGAATTGGATACAGACCTGTTTCACTTGTATCGACTTCACCTTCGACGATGACTTGATTAGTCAAGTCACCATCGTTCTCATCTTCTGCAGTAAACCCAGGATCGGTATACGTTCCACCTAATGGCAACTCGATCGTTTCTTCGCCAAGTAATTGAATGGATGGTGGTGTTAAATCTAAGGTTGTAAAGTCAACTCCAGCTGCTTCGTTCACTTCTTCTTCGGTTAACTCTTTACTAAACACTTTTAGCTCATCGATTTTTCCAGCATACATAATATTGTGCCTGGATTTACCAATGAGCTGTAACGGTGCTGGAATCGTATGATCTACGGTGCCTATTAATTCACCATCAATGTAAAGTTTCATTGTTTGACCATCGGTGGCATAAGCGACGTGCGTCCATTTACCGATCGGCAGGGTGTAATCATACGACTTGTTATCAAATGAAAAGCCTGGTAAATATTCAGTAAACCCCATATGCTTGTTGGTACCTGCCTGCTCGACCTTAATGACTCCGGTATCAGCCCCAAGAATAACTGAATTTGATCCGGTCATCTCATCCTTCTGCATCCACATTGAAATCGTCCACTGCTCTCCAACATCCGGCGCATCAATGATGCCATGATCATGGAATCCATTGAATTTCAATGCCTTTCCGAAAATGCCGTCCACCACTTCTCCGCCAACTTCCATAGTCATCGTCTGCTGACGCCAATGATCGTCATATGTCTGCCCGTCTTTTTCATCGAATGACCAATAATACTCCTTACTGTCTTGAGATGCTTTAGCTGTAGTGGTGCCGGTGATCACACCGACCATGAGGAGCACCCCTAACAAAGTCATAAAGTTACGCATACGAATATCTCCCACCTCCATTGTTCGTTCGATATTCATTGTAACTCTATTTTGAATTTTTTAACATTGAAAAATTATACATTATGTATCATTCCTCCACCTTTGTCATATTACTCTGCCAATTAAAGAGACATCGTTTCCGCCGTTTCATGGTTTCATGGTCTTTCGAGTCTGCACTTCAACTCCATTCGTAGATTGCAAATCGTTTGTAAACCAATAAAGCGTTTCTTAAATTGGCAAAATAAAGTGAAGACAAAGCCTAAAACAACTTTGTCTTCACTCTATTTTCCTCTTAGAAATACATTGGTATGTGAGGAACGCCTTAATTTTTTTTTCGTAGCTCTTCAAGCTCTTTAGTTAGCGTTTCAATGGTTTTGACGAAAGAGACCATTGTTTGTGCATGACCTTCCTGCTGTCTAGAGAGATCAAAAGATTGGTCCGCTCCTTGTGTAACACTATCAAGGACAGTACGAATATGCTGGATGCGTTTTTCAATTGTATTAAGGGACTCCTCTGATAGCCGCGCGAGTTTTCGTATTTCTTCAGCAACAACACCAAAGCCTCGTCCTGCATCTCCAGCTCTTGCCGCCTCAATGGCTGCATTTAAGCCAAGCATTTGCGACTGATCGGCCACATGCTTCATGGAAGTACCTAGTGCATCAATGGAGTCTATTTCCTTCGCTAAATCTTGAATATGATCGTGGGTGTTCTGTTGCATCTCCGCACTGTCTTGCGCCGTACTAGCTACTTTTTCACTGCTTGAACCAAGCTCTTTCATGACACTTGCCAAATTCTGTACCGCCGAACCAATTCCTTCGATCATCTCTCGCTGATTGTCTAGCAACCCTTCAATTTCTCGTTTCTCATCTCGTTCATACGCCTCTAATACAAGTTGAGAATCGAAGTTAAACATTTTCGCCAACGCACGAACTGCCTCATCCCAACCCTCAGGCATGACTCGTTGCAAATGCGCTGTTGCTAAGTTTGTATAAATAATGTACGTCCCTAAGTACCAATCCGCTGTAAGTCCAATCTTAGAGTGCACAGTGCCAACATGAAGACGTTTATCAACATACGCTTCATCAAGTACACCGTCAGTCAAAGAGAGAAAATACCATTTTTGCGTTTGTTTTAGCCGGTCAATTGTACTGTACTGTTGAATAATTTCAAACAATTCAGGCTGGCGTTGGATATCAGCATATAGCTCATCAACCAACTGATCTACAATTGCTTCAAAATGAGGACGAGCATTTTTCAATACCTTTAGGTCATGATCAGTTAATCCGATGTAGTTTGTGACCTTTTTCCGTTCTAATGGTAGGTTAATCATGAGCAGGTCTCCCTTGTGCATACCTTTATATGTTTATTTCGGCTACTTTTTCATCATTTTAAAGAAAAAAATGATCGTTCCGTAAAAATTGATATATGTATGGTCAGCGCTTTTTTCTTCCTTTACAAAAATTCATCTAATGCGCTTGCAATCTCTTATTTTATCAAACAATACCTCGTCCTGCACTGGCAACTTGATCATTTGATTAATCATAATACAACCACTGTAAAAAAGAATGTACGAACTCAAAAATCTGCCGCACCCTGAGGAACGACAGATTAGATTTAAATTTGTTTAAAATGTCACGCCCACGCTTCACATCCTTTAAAAGCCATATGCCTTTCTTTATCGTATTTTGGAAAAGGTAAATAGGTGTTAATGCCCGGAACTGCCTCTCCTCTTAATAAAAATGCACTTGGCCACGGCTCCTGTGTAATTCGTGTAGATGTGGGGATATACCGAATTGTCAAGCCACACCGCCTCAATGAAGAATGATTGGCTTTCGAACCGTGGATGATATTAGGGTGGTGAATTGAAACTCCACCTGCTTCCATCATACAATCTACGGCGTCCTCTTCTTTCACAAGTCGTGGGTCGATCTCTGATCCGAGTACGTTATCTACATCTTTTTTTTCCTGCATCTCCTGCAGATTCATTGTATGCGTTTTCGGAATAACTCTCATACAGCCATTCTCAGGGAGAGAATCATCTACAGCAAGCCAGAGCGTAATAACATTCATCGGCTCAAGCGGCCAATAGCTCCCGTCCTGATGCCACAGAACCTCTTGACCATCATATGGGGGCTTGGAAATATAATGTGAGGCAAACAAGGCAATATTGGGACCGATAAACTGCTCCGCAATATCTAAAAGACGGTCGTCACTGACGAGCCGTACCCAAAAAGGATCATCATTGATCAGCTCAGTACCTAAATGCTCGGGACGAAGGTTAGGGTTTTTCTCCATAAGCCAAGCCAAGTGCTCACGCGCTTCCTTAATAAGGTCGCCATCAAGCACCTTTGGAAAGATCACGTACCCATCCTGCTCGTATTGTTGTAGAGCAGCAGATTTTTTCTCTTCCAATATGCACACCTCTATTCTATATTTTTAAAAACAAGTCCCCGTGCTTTTGATCGTTTTAAAGAGGGCGAACCCGTCTGTGAGTTCGCTTGAATGTAATTCATTATTTCAAAGTAAAATCCGAATGATATTCGCGAAACGTTGGGTTTTCTCCACAAACCATAAGCCCTTGTCCCCAGTTGACGTGAACATCCTTAACTGGCGGATCGGCAGGGTCGCGATATTGGAACAATACGTTTCTGCGCGTCCGGTCACTGCGATTTGCATCTGAACCGTGAATCGTCAAGTAATTAAAGAATAGAACATCTCCTGCCTGTGCCGGACAAGGCGTCCCCATACTGATTGGATATTCTTTATGGTTTAAATAGTGACGGCCGACATGCGGTAGCGGACCCGATTTATGTGACTCTGGTACGACATGAAGACAACCATTTTCTTCATCGGCATCATCTAAATGAACGCTCGCTGCCATCATTGTATGCTTTTCGTGCGGAAAATACGGCTCATCTTGATGCATCGGAAACGCCGCGCCGTTTTCCGGAGGCTTTACGAGCATCTTTGAGTGGTGAAGCTGAACATTTGGACCGATGAGCTGACGAAGAACGGCAACCATGTTTGGGTGTACCAATGCTTTCGTAAATGCAGCATCATGGTAGTGCACATCATGAAAGCCTTTAAGTACTAGCTTTTTTAATTCTTTCGCAGGAATAAAATCCCCTTGCCAAGCTGCGTTATGATCCAGTTTCGCATCTGCTGCACGCTGGACGATTCGGTCAACTCCATTGCGCATTTCTTCTACTTCCTGCTCATTAAACACATTTTTCACGAGTAAGTAGCCGTCCTGTTTGTAAAATTCGACATCCTTTTCGGAAATCATCATCATCTTCCTTTCACCTTTATTAGTATACAAAAAGCTGTAATGTAGATATAGTATAGAAAAAGAGCGATTTCTTGTCTTTGTCTTAATCAGCCATCCTTTTGTAAAATAAGGACATTATTTGGGAGAAGATGCTATGGTTCACATTCCCATAAGTGAAGGTATTTCAATACTAAATCAGACAGCCGTCGTCCGAACAAAGGGTGAAAACTTGTCCTTTAAAGTCCTTTATTGGGGACATCACCCTCAACACCTTCATAACCCGATTCACAAACATGCCTTTTACGAAATTTGTTATGTTCGTGACGGCTCAGGCGAATATATGGATTACAAACATATATACCCTTTAACGAAAGGAACATTTTTTGTCTCCCGCCCTGGCATTTCTCATCAAATTACGAGTCAACATGGGCTTGATTTAGTGTGGGTTGCGTTTGAGGTCGTTCCCGAAGCATCCACTGAAGATGCTTATCAATGCTATCAATATCTTGCAAATACAACGAACGTCGTCGTCCCTCATTCAGAACAATCGAGCTCAGCGTCTCTCTGGAGCACTTTACTCATGGAGACCACAAGCGTACATCCGTTTCATAGAGAAACCACTCTACACCTTGTTCATGCCTTACTAGCATCGTTTTACACGCTGTTCTCGGACAAGCAAGAAAAAGAACGGGCTGTCATTTCCCATTCAAATATATCAACGCTGTTACACCAGGCAAAGCTGTATATTCGGGACAACTTGGAACGACCACTCAGGTTAGACGACATCGCCGGATACTTGCATATTTCAGGACGACACCTATCACGGCTGTTTGCGAACGAATTAGGTTGTAACTTCACCCAATACGTCCAACAAGAACGGGCGAAGCAGGCGAAGCACTATTTACGAACGACCGATATCTCTATTAAAGAAGTCGCCGAGCTGACAGGATTTACTTCGGTTCATTATTTTACCCGGGTGTTTAAAGACCAGATTGGAGTACCTCCAGCGGCGTTTCGCAGCAAGGAGGAAGAAGAGCATGAGACCTGAATCTACTTGCGAATAATAGAGACATTGGCTCTAACTTCCAGCTAAATAACGAAGTGTGATCTCCTTTCATGCTCATCGATTGATCTATCCTCCATACGCCTTAAGAAACTCAATGACACGTTCATTCCCTTGCTTCATCAACCGGACATTCAGAATATCATGTACGTCGACTGTCATGCTTTGAAATGGTTTGTTTTTAGCAAAACCAGCGTTTCATGAACTTTCAGAAACACTTGCGTGCCAAACGCTAGATGCCTAATCGAAAAGCTAATAGGCAACATATGTTTCTGAAAGAGCCTTAGCAACTCAATCACGTGTTACGTCTATTAAAAATTCATTCTGAGGTGAGCCAACGTGGAGTTACGATTTCAAAAATACAACCCATCATACTTAAACAGCTGTGCAAAATTGGTCCGAAATACGTGGGCATTTGATAAAGAATTTCACAAGCCTAAAAAGCCTGAGAGCATATTTAAACAATATGTATTGTCTTGTGAAAATTACTCCGAGCACCTCGATTTAATTGTCGATGAACACGATGAAGTCAAAGGGATTTTATTTGGCAGTATCGAAGACGCGGGGCTTTTTAGAACATTAAAGTATCAAGTAAAAGGAATGAGAAATCGTCTGATCAGCCTTTTTTATTTAATCCGCGGTGACTTTGGTCAGCGCAAAAAGGCTTTACAAGTTGGGCAAGCGAACAATGAAATCAATCGACTCGGCGAGACGACAGAAAGACCATTTGATAGCGAAGTTAATCTGTTTGTCGTAAGCCCTGAGCTTCGTGGTATGGGCTATGGGAAAAAACTGATGGATCGCTACGTTGGCTTTTGTAAAGCCAACAACTTAAAAAGCGCATTTCTATGGACGGATATCGGTTGTACTTATACATTTTATGAAAAGTACGGGTTTAAAGTTTATAAATATTTTTCCCACGAGCGTTTAACCAAAAGTAAATATAACCAACCAAATGGGATGGTCTATTATTTAGAGATCGTTTAATCAGCAATTGTCAGGCTAAAGTATTAAACACCATTGATATTTGAACTTTTAAATAGCGGGTCTTACAGCCTAAACCGGATAGGCATCGCTACGCCCTCACTTACCTCAAAATAACGATGCCTTCAATTCAGTAGAGTTTTTATGATTTTGCATTGCTCTCAATCGTTTTCCACAAGTAGATCGCGGCATAGCTGCGGTACGGTGACCAATAAGAAGACCATACTTCTAAATCTTTTGCGGTTGGTCTTTTTTCTGTCCCGACAAGTGGATGCAAAGCCTTCATGAGCCCAATATCGGCAGAGGGAAATAAATCCGGTCGACCTAAACCAGACATTAATACAGAGCGTGCAGTCCACACACCAACGCCGCGATAAGCGACGAGCGTTTTGACGACCTCCTCATCTGATTGACTTGCAAGTGCCGCTAAGTCGAGCCTCCCATCGACGATGTCCCGAGACAAGTCAATGACATATTCTGCTTTTCTCTGGCTAAATTGAAGCTCTCGCAAAGCGCTGTACTCAAGACTTGCAATACGCTCAGGCGAGGGCATAAACCAAATCCCTTCCTTCTGTTCACCAAAGTGATGGATGAACCGTTCAGTAAGCGTCCTAGCGAAAGCCATATTTAGCTGCTGGTGAATTAGCGTTTTCATCAAACAATAATATATGCTCGCATCTCGCACGAGTGGCGTTCCTTCGTATGTTTCAAATACGGTTGCTAGAAGCGTATTTTCATAATGCTGCTTCATTTCCCCGAGCGGTCGTTTCATGTCAAGAATGAAAGTGATGTGGTCTTTTGCCTCTTGTTCAATATTCTCTGCAACCCCAACTTTAAACACATACTGATCGGTCGTCTCCTTTTGCGGTTCAACCGTCACAACATGCTTTTCCTTTTTCCATTCAAAAGGAATGTAGACCCTTTTCTCCTCAACCTTAAATAAAGGATCTTTTTGTAATGAACGAATCGTTTCGTCAAATCGATACGGTTTATTAACATAGACTTCTACCATATATCACTCGTCCTCCTTGCTTCTTTTTTCATCTCCTTGCTCTAGTAGGCAACATTTTATCTTTACAGTCATTATACACGAGAACGCACATTCGTAAATTAAAAAACGGCCTTTATTTTAAACCGGAAAGTGACGTACGTTAACATTAGGATTTTGCTTCCAAATTAGGTTTGACCCTTCGCGACTTATAGTAGTAAACTAGACTAAGCGACCACTAGCATTTCTTACTAAAGAAAATCAATGATTGAAGAAATCTAAACACCTGAAAAACGCTTGAGCTTTCCACCGTCAAAAGATAAATGAATCTAGCCGCCCGAGGCCCTTAGCAGATTTGGGTCTATTATTCGGCTTTTTAAAGGGTGTGAACAACCTCGTGTCTCAAGACGCAAAACACCAGATAAGTAACCAAAGGCTCCATACTAGGCAAAATGTCATTGAAGCCATTGCTGAAACGATGGATTTGTATGGCGTGACCCAATCATTTGGACGTTTATACGGGATTATGTATTTTGAGGATCAACCGATGACGCTAGAAGATATGAAAAGCCATATGAATATGAGCAAAAGTAATATGAGCTACGCAGTTCGTTCACTAACGGAATCTCAAATGGTCCTTAAACTTGAAGAAAAGCGCGAGCGAAAAGATTTATACATGGCAGAGACAGATTTTTTCCTTGCTTTTCAAAACTTTTTCACACAAAAGCTTCAGCGTGAAATAGACGTCATGGGCACGGCTATTAACCGAGCGATTCCTGAGCTAGAAGAAATTATCCTTGATGAGCATACTTCGGATATTGAGCGTAAGGAAGCGCTTGTCGACTTACATAAGCTCCGTCACGCAAAAACCTACTATGAATGGATGGAGCAATTTGTTGACAGTCTGAAACGAGGAGAATATTTTAAACAGCTTTCGTGAACATACATACTTAAAAAAACTTTAAAAAAATACGTACAAAAGAGATGGTGGCAAAATAGCACCATCTCTTTTGTCGTTACATCCAATCTCTCTAGCATACACAGGACATCGCCGGGGTTCCTTTTTCATTTTTGAAAGGCTAAAGGAAAATTGACGAAGTATCAAACGTCTATCCCTCTCGTAAAAAAGACAGGCACTACACACATTCATTCTGCTTCAGAACGAATGCCGGCTGTGTAGTGCACTGCCTTCTAGTATTTTTAACTTAGTTCATCAATTCTGCGACTTGCAACATATGATGAATGGCTTTTGCCACTTCGGCGCGTTTGATCGAAGCTGATGCGTTAAAGTGAGATCGTTCGTCGCCTGTGAAAATACCGGCTTGTAACGTTTTCTCTACATCTTCCTTCGCCCATTCTGCGATGCTGCCTTCATCTTTAAAATGATTGAGTTCTTTCGTTTCGTCTAGCTTGTCATCATTTAAGGCAACATAGGCAAGGGCACGGCTCATCATCGTCGCTGCTTCAGCACGTGTGACTGGTTTATTCGGGGCAAACGTGCCATCTGGGTTGCCGATAATGATTCCAGAATCGACAGCTGCTTGTAGTTCACCCGTTCGGCTAAACCACTCTGTTCCGGTCACATCTGTAAACGATGGCGTTGCCTCGTCAGTCGCAATCAATCCGAGCGTTCTCGTTAAGAGTGCGGCAAACTCTGCACGCGTCGTATGATCTGCTGGTGAAAATGTCGTTGCTGACGTTCCTTTAATCATATATTTTGCCGCGAGCTTATTGATATAATCGTGCGCCCAATGCGTTGCTGGAACATCAGAGAATGATACGTCATTGTTTTCAACGATAACGAATGTACCATTGTCAAGCTCTTAAACGTTGCTTCATTTCCTTTAAACACTGTCGGTACAGCTGTAAACGAACCGTCTTCGTTGATTTTCACGACGACCGACTTGTTGGCGTTCATTGGCTGCTCACCGACAATCGTGCGCTCTACATAATTTGCGAATTGGTCCAAAGTGACCTTCTTCTCACCCGCAACCGCATCGAGCTGGAATTGTACGGCTGGAGATACGCTTGCAAGACCATTTTGTGTAACTGCTTGCTGTTGCTCATCGGATGTTGCAATGCTTACGGAAATCGAAACGTCTTCGTCTGTACCGAATTGTGACGCAAGCAGGCTGCTCATTTCATCAACCGGAACCGCGAACGTCGCTTCTTTCGTTGCTGTGACAACGACGGCATCCTTGTTTTTGTCTTTCAATGCTTCAAAGACTGTGCTCGGAATATTGACAGATACTTGACTTGATTCATTACTGTCTTTTGTATCAATTGTCAACTGTTCAATGCCCTCTTGGTTCTCGATGGCATCAATGACTTCATCTTCATCTAAAGTAACGATCACTTCATTGTCGTCATTGGTCGTTACTTTACCTTCAACGACAAGCTCGTTCTTTTTGGCCGGCTTGTTTGGCTTTTGAGTGTCTTTATCTTTATCCTTATCTTTGTCCTTATCTTTGTCCTTATCTTTGTCCTTATCCTTATCTGAGTCGTTATCTCCGTCTGAGCCGTCTCCGTCTGAACCATCTCCGTCCGAACCATCTCCGTCCGAACCATCTCCGTCCGAACCGTCTCCGTCTGAACCATCTTCGTCTAACACTTTCACAACGTGAGAAGCACCATTTGCCTGTAATTCTTCACCTTGTTCGTTTGCAATAACAACATCCGTTAAAGAAATGGTCGTCTTTTCAGCTTCTGCTTTAGCTGTGAACTCAGCAGCCAATAAATCATCGTTTGCAGAAACGTCCTCGCCAACGCTAGCGGCTAAAATTCGTACTTGACCTGGTGCGATCTCCTTCTGCTCAATCACTTTAAAACCGTCTTTCAATGATTCGATCGACTCAAGCTGCAAAACTTCCGGATCATATTGAATCGTCATGTCTTGAGCATATAACGATTGGAATTTGCTTCGTGTTACATTGGTTAGCTCCATCGTCAGATCAAGCGTTTCTCCAACAGCCACATTTTTCTCACCTGTAATAATTGCTTGTGGCGTCTCAAGAGGTGTCGAATCAACATAGACGTTCACCTCGGCAGCTGACACAAAACCATTTACAGCATCGGTGGCTTCAAGCTTAATGTGAGAGGCCTCTGTCGCAGCAAAAGCCGCCACTTTCTCAGCACTGTCTCCTGCCCAATTCCCATTTACAATTTTCTCGAATGTCTCACCATCTGTGCTTACGTAAATATTGTAATTTGTGATAATCCCGTTATTGCCTGACTGTCTCGGCAAATACGATAATTTACTAATATTGTAAGTTCCACCGAGATCCAATGTGATTGATTGTGGAAGATCACCAGCGATGCCCCATTCTGTATGCCAGTTTGTTTGCTCATTTCCATCAATCGCCAAAGATGCTGGTGTACTAGATTCAACCAATTCCTCACTTGTTGCGGTTGCCGTCATTTGCGACTGCGGTATTGATTCAACCGTGACATCAATGCTCGTTTCTAAAGACACACCATTTGGATTGGCTACCCAGGCTGGTAAATTGACTGTCCCATTGACTGTGAAGGACTGCACCGTCGTTGCATGAGGGTCATAACTTGTAGCTTCCACGTCCCATTGGACTTCCGCTTCGCCCATGCCTTCATTCGTTTCTAGCTGTACAGTTTTCGGCAGCCCAAGCCCGTCTGCGGTTTTCTCTGTCAAAATAGGGACACCTGTTAGCTCGTCAGGTGCAGTAATGCTCTCAAGATTTACGTCTTCAGGCATAATATCAATCTCTTGATAAGTACGGTTATACATTGAATCCGCAGCAAATACCCGGAGTTTGTATGGCGTAATTGCTGACACACCTTCGATCGTATACTCGCGATATTCATCGAATGGATCATCTAGTGGTAAAGAAAGGCTGTTGAACGATTTGTCGACTTCCCCTGTTAGCTGATTGATGAGCTGAACATTGTATTCAAACACTCGATCGTTGTCATTTGCTTGCTTTAATGTGAACGTAAGGTCGTTGTTTTCAAACGAATCGACCGTAATACTGTCCTCATCAAATTCCGGGACAATGAGTTCCTTGATATCTTTTTGGCCATACGTATATGCATCCTCACCTTCGCCAACATTGACGACAAGAGGTCTCTCAATCCATTCATTTGAGCTTAAATTGTACTGCTTAATAATCAATTTTGATCCGTACACTTCTAAGAAATTGGTAATCCGAGGTGTCGTATTGTGCTTCGCATACGATCCTTCAATATAACCGCCATACGGCCCTCCATGAACATAAGTGGCATAGTTGATCGAGCCTGCTTCAAGGAATGTGCCTCCACCTTGATAAAGAGAACGCTCGTCAGACGGGTCGTAATGTGAATGACCTGCAAAATAAAACACGTTCGAAAAATCATTTTCCATAATGTATTGCCCTACATTATTACTTGCCGCATTACTCCATCTCCCCGACCAAGTCGTACCACTGACTGGAAAGTGGGAAGTAACAAAAATCGGTTTCGTTGGATCGTAATCCGCTTCATTCTTAATTTCTTCAAGTAAACGTTTCGCTTTACCTGAAGTTTCATCTACGTTATAGTTTCCGTCAAAGCCGACGAAGTTAAATCCGTTGATCTCGACACGATAAGCATCTCTAAAGAAGTTATTTTCGTACTTTCCCTCAGCATCGTTCCACGCGCCTGCCGAGCCTTCAGGAATGAATTGTTCGGCACCACCCATGTCGTGGTTGCCTCGGACCGTTAAGAGCCTTCTGTCCTCAAATAAACCGTCCGCTTCCATGTTATTATAAATTTTTTGCATTTCTTTCATGAATGTGTATTCTTCGCCTCGGTTACCACCAGTTACATCACCCGGTAGAAACAAGATGTCCGCCTGCGGAAATATGTCAAATGAATGCCTGAAGTATCCTTCGACCATTTTCACCTTATCTTGATCATGATTGAGTTCGGGGTCGCTAGCGATAATCATATTTAAATCGGCTGGTGTTGCTTCTTTATTACTCTGTTCATAAACAAAGATGGCATTGTTTAATTCACGTACATAATAGTTGATTGTTTCTTGGAAAATATTTTCTTCTGCTTGTGTGTCGGCAACTGTTTTTGCCGTATTATACACTTTTTCTAAAAAAGCAAAATCCGTTTCGCTATAATCGTTCTCGAGACCTGTATCTAAGATTGTCTTTGCTTCGGATAATGCTGTGTGAAGTGCTGTCAAATCTACGTTGTTGATACCGTAGCTGCGATATTGTTCTTTCACTGTTTCGTTTGTTAATGCACCTTCCGAAATCACGAGATCAGCGATCGCAAATGCATTCCCACCGTGATTCCCCAATCCGTCAGATCCAATGTGCAATGGGTTGGATGTATCTAATGACCCGTGCTTCAGCGTCGCTACACCCATTTCATAACCATTAATATACAACGAAGCAATCATTTCTTCTCTGTCGACGACAAACGTCACATGACTCCAATCGGAGGCATCAAATACATTACGTCCGAAAGAAACGTTCTTTTTTTCTGCATTTGGGAAGCCTAAGTTCATATTGATTGTATTATCGGTTGTGTAAATGGCCCACCCTGCATTAGAGCCGTTGGCAAAGTTTTTGTTTGATAAAATGACTTGGTCTGCGTTCGTATCACCTTTATACCAGAAAGAAACCGTAAAGCTCTCTTCACCAAACGCCAAGCTTTGTGGTGTACGGACATGTTGATCATCGCCACTTAAGTACAAGGCTTTCGTGTCTGGCAATACACCGTCTACAAAAGTGTGTTCTCCATTTGCGATTAAATCTTCATTCGTTACATCATCTTGCAAGCTATCATCAAAAGTTAGGGATGCGATCAGAGGATTGTCACTGTCATTAGCAACAGCAGCCTCTGTGGATGCGCCTGGTGAAAACATAGCGAATATCATCGCTAGTATGATCGAGGCGGAAAAAATTCTCTTCATGATTGAAAAACCTCCATAAATTCAAGTAAGAACAACATCATAAGCTGATCACCATACATCTTAGAACGCCATTTTCCTTATCAAAAGTTGAGTGTATTGCGACCTAGATGCTGATGACAAAATGAACTTTCATTTAATGTTTTACTCACATACTTTTGGAAATATGTTACTTCATGATTGCTTGGGCTACGATATCAAGATCGTCTTGATCAACCACATCATCATGATTGACATCTGCATGATCATTCCAGTTCTCTTGCCCTTCTTCTTGACCATATGCTGCTGAAACAAGAGCTAAGTCACCGACAGAAAGCTTTTCATCTCCATTCACGTCTGCATGGATTTTTAACTCATCAAAGGTTTTCATCGCTTCCTTCAATTGCGCTTTCACGTCATTGACTTGTTCTTCAGTCGCGTTACCATCGCTTACTACCTCTTGAGCATCATTAATCGCCGACTGCAGGTCTGCTTTGGCGCCAGTCACATATTGACCATCCTCATTGCCTTCAACAGCTTCATCATGCTTCGACTGGGCAAGCTCAATCATGCTTGGTAATGTGAGAAAACGTTCTACTGTTACATCCACAGAAGCTGTAAAACTTCCATCAATGGTAGTGACTGTTACTGTCGCTTCTCCTGGCTCATGACCATTGAGCGTAGCCGTGTGGCCGTTTGCAGTGACTGAAACGACATCAGGATTGCTGCTTTTCCATGACACTTCGGTATTCGTCGCATCGTCAGGCGTCACTGTAGCCGTTAACGTACTCGTTTTTCCTTCAGTTACAGTGATGTCTTCTTGGTCAAGTGTGACTCCGGTAGCTGCAACTGGATCAACGATGTCGAATGTTTGTTGATCGACGATTTCATAGCCGCCATTAAGCAAGAAATACGCAACATATGTACCTGCAGGTCGATTCGTACTCAGACTAACTTCTCCATCTCCAGACTTTAAATAATCCCAAGGATTAGAATAATCTTTACCTACCTCTTCAGTAATACTGTAGACACCAACCCAATCATTTCCATTTTCAGAAGCGCCAGTGTACGAAAGTGTGATCGGCTCTCCTCTAAGGTACTCGGTTTTGTCTAAGGTTAATGTTTGTTCGGAAGCTTCGTCAATTGTTGTAGGATTGTCAGCGACTTCCTCATCAGCCACTTCTTCTGTGTCAGATTCTTGTGGCGTTCCTTCGCCTGTTGCTGGCTCTTCTGGCGTTGCTTCACCTGCTCCAGGCTCTTCTGGCGTTGCTTCATCTGTTCCAGGCTCTTCTGGCGTTGCTTCACCCGCTTCAGACTCTTCTGGCGTTGCTTCACCCGCTTCAGATTCTTCTGGCGTTGCTTCATCTGTTCCAGATTCTTCTGGCGTTGCCTCGCCTGCTGCTGACTCTTCTGTTATTGCTTTAGCAACCGGCATGAAAGATGGGGCAGACAAGAATAAAACCAACATCATGACAGACGCAAAATGACTTATGAACCGTAATTTTTTGCGATTTCTTTTAATGTTCATTTGCCAAGCTCCTTTTTAAATATTGTTAATCGTCACTTCACTTACAACCACATCGTCAAAGTGTTTAGTAAATTAACTCTCACCCCTTTGCATCTAGTAAACGTTCAATTTCCATTGAACAATTTCCATATTTTTATAAATACATCCTGAATACTCTATACGTACAAAAAAAATTGTACACTAGAATCATGTTTGAAGTGTTTATTTCATGCAAAACTATAATTAAGATTATGTAAAGAAAGGTTATTGTAATGTAAATAGCTAATAAACCCCCACCAAAATTATGCATATTAAAAAATATCTTTTGTTTGCTGGCATCTGAACAATAAAAAACCCGCGGCTCAAATCTGCAGCGGGTCTATCATCATATGGTCAAGCAAATAATCATCGAGTGAAGCAAACGTGTAACCTCGTTTTTTCAAATCAGTAATTGCTCGTTCCAACGCCTCAGCATTGTCTTTCGAAACGGTGTGCAATAAAAACACTGCGCCTGGGTGTGCTTGCTTCATCATTTCCTTATATGCGTAATCGGCTCCCTTTTGCTGATCGGTTTTCCAATCAACAAATGCGACTGACCACAACACGTTATAGTAGCCTAGCTCCCCAGACCACTGTAGCGTCTGGTCACTAAAAATCCCTCTTGGTGGCCGTAAATATTTCATCGGTCCACCTCCTGTAAGGTCTTGAAAGGCTTCATCGACACGCGCAAGCTCTTGTGCAAATTTATCTTTTGTTACCGTCGTCATGTCAGGATGGCTCCACGAATGGTTGCCAACAATGTGCCCTTCCGCTGCCATCCGTTTGACTAGTTCTGGCTGGTCTTTAATATAATGTCCGGTAATAAAAAAAGTGGCTGGCGTGTCAGTTTTTTTCAATACATCTAAAATGGGTGCGGTGTAGCCATTCTCATAACCGTTGTCAAACGTTAAATAGATATTTTTTTCCGTCGCGTCCGTATCCTTATAAAAAGCATCGTGCTTTTTAAGTAGCTCATCGTATGCCTGTCCCGCTTCAGCAGGTGTTTCATTTTTACTTTTAGTGAATCCCCAATGAATCGGTGTATTGTCTGCTGCTTTCGTGAGGCTTGTGCCGCTAAAGAACAAGAGCCCGACAATAAATGCAGCCGTCCAGCGCTTCATGCGCATTAAATCACTCCTTTCAGTGATCCATTTTCTAGGAAAAACGAGAAGCATTGCCCCTTTTCTAACGTGGGAAGTTGGTCTATCATTGCTAGTAGAACTTGTATTTTCAAATCGAGGGACATTCGTTCATCGCGAACAACCCCTCTTGAAGGAGTTTGACCTAGATGAAAACATTAAATGGTGCGTACACCATCCCAGAAAAGAAAGCCATTTCCCCGTCCTTCGATCCTTGGGAAGCTTATCAGGATGTTGATCGACACGGGCGTATGGTACTTTCTTCAGTGGAATTTACGACAACGACCCTTTGTAATATGCGGTGTGAGCACTGTGCGGTCGGACATATGCTGACAGCAAAAGACGAAGAAGCACTGCCGCTTGATTTACTTATCCGTCGCCTTGACGAAATTCCTCATTTACAAACGATTAGCATCACTGGCGGAGAACCCATGCTTTCACAAAAAAGCGTTGAACACTATGTGCTTCCGCTTTTAGAATATGCCCATCACCGCGGCGTTTACACCCAACTGAATTCTAATTTGACGTTGCCTTACGCTCGCTACGAGCGTATTGTCCCTTATCTTGATGTGCTGCATATTTCGCACAACTGGGGGACTGACGATGATTTTATGACTGGCGGATTTGCTCGTATGGACCGAAAGCCGGCAGAAAAATCTCGTCTTGCATACTTAGAGCGAATGCGCGACAATTCACGAAGGTTGAGTGAGGCTGGCGTATTTGTCTCTGCTGAAACCATGTTAAATCGGCGCACATTGCCACATTTAAAAACGATTCACGAAGACGTCGTCGCGATGGGCTGTAAGCGTCACGAGGTGCATCCGATGTATCCAGCAGATTTTGCTAAAGACCTTGATATTCTTACACTTGATGAAATCAAGGGAGCGATTACTCACTTACTTGAGATACGTGATCCAAACATATGGATGCTCTTTGGCACGCTGCCCTTTTACCCATGCAGCACGTCGCGTGAGGATCTCCAATTGCTTTTTCGTTTGCAAGAGGACCCGATGTGTACGGTACGCAATGACCCAGACGGACGGAATCGCTTAAATGTCAATATTTTTGACGGCAGCATCCACATGACCGATTTTGACGATGATTTTTCTTATGGAACGATTTTAGAAGATGCACTGCCAAAAATCTTTGACGAATGGCTCTCCTCTTCATCAGCAGAAAGTCTTCATTGCCACTGTCCTGCTGTTAAATGCCTTGGTCCTAATACGCTCGTGAAAAACGCGTATTATCCAAACGAGTCCTTCACCCAGCGCTCAGAAAACCTGACGGCATTTACAGCATCCGAAACTCGTTAACTACGCGGTGTATCAGAGGTCATAAATGTAAAAGACACGTAATCCTGTACTGGAATCCAGGCACCGATTCCTTGCTGCGTCACATTTTTAATTTCTAAGCTTGGTGTATTTCCTTTAATGTTTAAATACACTTCGCCGTATGTGACGTGGCCTTTTTCATTCACAGCTGGGGCATATCCATATAAATACCCTAGTTTCTTGACCGGAATATTGTAATACTGCTCTTTTTTCGTATCTTTTCCAATCATAGTGGTGAAAGCTAAAGGTAGTTTTGTTTTTTGGCTCGCTTTTTGCTGAATCATTTTTTCAACGGTCACTTGGTGAGGTAAGTTTGTCGTTAAGCCACCAGAAACTTGCTTTTCTTTTTCCTGCACGTAGGACATTTTTTTGACGTCCTTGCCACCACGGTTGTCATACTTATTGACGTTAACTAATTGATACTGCCAATTCGTATTCGTTTCTTCGGATTGATATGCGAGCGGCCATTCACCTAAAAAAATAACTGCTCTTGACCCGATCGATAATGGGGACATGTTAATCTCTGTTTCGTTCAACAGGCGGATCAGGTCAGGGTTATCAATATCCATCCCTGCCGTTTCAATTAATTCCTTCGCTTCTTCACTTGGCGTCAAGTAAGTTTGATCGTTGGTTGAGTTTGGATACGTATTCTCCTTCGATATGTTTAACGCGGCATCTGGAATATCTCCGGGCTTTCGCGAATCATCTGACTGTTTTGCTTCAGCTAAGGTGGGAACTGTGAGCATAGCAGCCAGCAAGAGTAGATAAATGCGTTTCATTCCTCTGCTCCTTTCGTTCGTTTTGTATCTTCACACGTAGCAGCCTTGGAACGAGCTGTTACTGTGACTCTACGTACTCGTAGTCTGTGCGCAATTGGCAAGCTTATCCGTAACGATCGGTTGGTAAATTTCTGCACTTCGACCAACGCGCTCCAGTCACTAAAGCACTAAACATGCGAAGTGAGCAAACATGTGCTACGATAGCACTGATTATTGTGGGAGGAATGCACGTTGAAGCACTTCTTGTTAGGCGTAATTCGCTTTTATCAGCGGTTCATTTCACCGCTTAAACCACCGACTTGTCGTTTTTACCCAACTTGTTCTCACTACGGATTGGAAGCCATTACGAAGCATGGAGCCGCACGAGGTTTCTGGTTAACTGTGAAGCGTATTTCGAGATGTCATCCGTTTCATCCAGGGGGCATTGACTTTGTCCCAGAACCAGAGCAAAAAAAGACATCTGCCTCACAAAAGAACAATGAAGTGTAACCGTGCAAATTTAGAAAATATTGATAAGAAGGTGCTTAATAATGACACGCATCCATAAAATATTGCCGAGTAAAGATGAGCGTCATACGTTATTCGGCTCAGTCCAGCCAGGAGAACGGACAAAACCTTCTAAAAAAGAAGACATGCCCGACTTACAAAACCAGAAAAAGGATTTTCTTTTTCCTATTCAAGCGGTCGGCATTGCCAATGTTCGTTTTCCTGTCACGATTCACTCTCGAATCGACCCTATCACCCAATCGAGCGTCGGCTCGTTTTCATTGACATCTTCACTTTTACAGGATCAAAAAGGAACGAATATGAGTCGGTTCACTGAAATACTGACAGCTCACCAAGGAGAAATGCCTGGCTTTGATGTATCGTTAACATCGATCACGCATTTCTTAAAGCAATTGGCCCATCGTCTTGAGCAGCCTGATGCGGCTTTGCGGATCGATTTTCCGTGGGGCTTTCAACGGAAAGCACCTGTCTCTGACTATACTGCGTTTCAATATGTTGATGCCTTTGTCGAAGCATCCTTTGACCGGGAGCATGATGAAACGTTTTTCCGCGTCGGTATGGAGGCAAAAGTAACAACCTTATGTCCTTGTTCAAAAGAAATTAGCGAATACAGTGCCCATAACCAGCGCGGGCGTATTCAAGTCGAGGTCTCTCTATCCGAAGAGGAAGCGTATGACTTTGACTGGAAGGAAAAGCTGTTAGAAGCGGCTGAAAGCAACGCTAGCTCGATCCTCTACCCTGTATTAAAGCGTCCTGATGAAAAGTTTGTCACCGAAAAAGCGTACGAAAACCCACGCTTTGTCGAAGATATGGTCCGGCTCATCGCCAGTGACCTTTATGAAATGGAACCAGTGCGCGCGTTTTCTGTACACTGTCAAAACGAAGAATCGATTCATCAACATGATGCGATTGCCAAAATCGTCTTTGATAAGGATAAAGACACCCTCGCCTAATAAACAAAAAAAAGATCCTGACTGATCCTTTTGAGAAACATGCTCTCAAGCGGATCGTCAAGATCTTTTTTATTTGACTGGATTTAATTCATCGTCTAAAAATACTCGGCTTTGAACAGCGTTTGTCTGACCTTGATATTTGCCGCGATACGGGGTCTGGCTCGTCTGATCCATTTGGGCAAACACAAGCTGACAAATCCGTCTTCCTGCTGTTAGCTCAATCGGAACGCGATTGGCATTGAACAGTTCAAGAGTGATCTGACCTTCAAACCCTGGATCGACCCAACCGGCATTTTGAATAAAGAGTCCCATGCGCCCGATAGAGCTGCGCCCTTCGACGAATGCAGTCAAGTTGTCAGCAATCGAAATATATTCAGCAGTTGTCGCCAACAAAAAAGAGTTTGGCGGAATGACGATCTTATCTCGCTCAAATTCAACATAAGTCGCTGGCTGATCAAGAGACATGCCAGTAATGGAGTTTTCGTCAATCTTTAAGAAGTGCCGCCCTAAACGCATATCCACCGACGCTGGCTGAATCTGACCAGGCGTAAGTGGGTCAATTGTAATTTCACCTGTACCTATCTTTTCTTCGATGGTTTTATCTGACAAAATCATGGATGTTGCCCTCCGTTCTATTACACTACTAGTAATGAAGTATACTACATCCTAGCAGGCGAGGGAAGACATGTTGCGACACCTGAGGCTTTTACACCCGCGTCGTTCGAACTGCCGTTCCTGATGCGATCACCATCATCATCCCATCCTTGATCGTTTCAAAATCAATTTGAACACCGATAACTGCATCAGCGCCAAGGCGCTCGGCCTCTTCCTCCATCTCTTCCAGAGCAATCTTCCGCCCTTCAGCAAGCTTGCTTTCATAAGCAGAACTGCGCCCCCCAATGATATCAGTAATACCTGATAAAAAGTCGCGGGCAATATTTGCTCCCATAATCGCTTCGCCCGAAGCAATGCCAATGTATTCAGTGACCCGGTAGCCGTCCAGTTGATTTGTTGTAGAAATAATCATGTTTACTCTCTCCTTTTTTGTGATACTACTCCTACGTACTATTCACTAAAAAGGTTCCCGTAATTATTTAATTTAACCGCGGCGTGAATGTGGAAACAACCCTACACCTCTTCTGTCGCCAACACACTCCTTTAATTGTTGGACGCGGCAGCTGCCTCAATCACTTGATTTAAATCGTCAATTGTTTTCAGTTTGGACATATCAATGGCTTTACCATTAATAAAAACTGAAGGCGTACCTGTGACACCATTGTCTTCGGCAAACTTTCTCTCGTCGCCGACAGTGTCCTTCACGCTTCCTTCCTCATATGCGTTCAACACTTGCTCGGCCTCTTCTTCATTAAAAAGCTCCTGAATGACATCTACACTGGACGGAACTGAACCATCCTCTCCTTGACGAGCAAAAATCTCATGTTGGAATGTCCAAAAAGCTTCATCGCCAAGCTCACTGTAAACCGCCTCTGCATAAAATGCCGTCGTAGTCGAGTCAGGACCGAGAAACGGATAATCCATAAAATAAAATTGTGCCTTCCCAGTATCGACAAAGTTTTCTTCAATGACAGGTAATAACCCATCATGAAATTGCTTACATGCTGGACATTGATAGTCACCAAACTCGACGATTTTTACAGGAGCATCGTTCTCACCCTTGGCTGGTTGGCGATCATAAATACTCGCAAATGCTTCTGGGTTACCTTCCCCCGTATAAACGTCTGATCCGCTTCCTTGTGAACCATTCGAATTATTTAGTATGCCAAGTGCGATCAATCCTGCGGTGACAATAACGATCACACTGACAATAATCCATCCTCTCTGTTTCAAAAAGCATCCTCCTTATCTTTAATTATTCCACTAGTAACTATACCACCCTTATTTAAGTTCTTGTATAAAGAAGACCTGGCTTTTTGTGATCAACCATTGACAGTTAGCGAGAATGCCATTATGATAAACAACAGATAAAACGTAATAATTACGATCTAGGAGGTTAAACGATGAAAATACGCACTGGTGCACTATTCATATTTATATTTGCCCTTATTTTAAGCGCCTGCAACTCACAAGCTTCTGTTAAAGAAACAGCCACAACTGTTAAAGACACCGATCACGAACAAGTTGTCGTCTATACGACCCTCTATCCATTCAAAGCGTTTACGGAGGCCATTGGCGGCGACCTCGTCAAAGTCGAGTCGATTTATCCAGCAGGAGCTGATGCGCACTCATTTGAGCCATCTTCAAAAACGATGATTGACATCGCTGAATCGGACTTGTTTATTTATAACGGTGCCGGCATGGAAGCCTTCGCTGATGCTGCTGTCGATACAATGAAAGATGAATCAGTAGCCATCCTGGAGGCTACAAAAGAAATTGATCTCCTCTCAGGGCAAAGTGTACACCACCATCATGATGAGGAGGATGACGCGCATAGTCACGAAGACCATGCCGAGACTGAACACAGCAATGATGCAGAAGATGTTGAGCATGGACATGATGCTCAACATGAAGATGCCCACGATCATGAAGATGTCGACGTTAAACATGAGCACGATGAAGAACAAAGGCATACGGATAAAACTGATGCCCACGATCATACGCACGGCGATGTTGACCCACATGCGTGGCTTGATCCAATACGTGCCATTGAGATGGCTGAACAAATAAAAAATGAACTGATTGCCCTGCGCCCTGAGCACAAAGCGTCTTTTGAAGAAGCGTTTCAATCGTTACAAGCCGATTTAACGGAGCTAGATGAAGATTTTCAAGAGATGCTCTCGACTAAAGAAGACCGCGCGATTCTCGTCTCGCATGCTGCTTTCGGCTACTGGCAAGACCGCTATGATATCGACCAAATTAGTGTGAGCGGCCTCTCCCCTTCACAAGAACCGTCACAACAGCAGCTGCTTGACATTATCGCAGAAGCAGAGCATCACGATATTAAGCACGTCATTTTTGAACAAAACGTCACCCCGCGCGTGGCAAAGATGGTTCAAGAAGAGATTGGCGGCGAAGCATTGACTTTGCATAACCTTTCCGTATTATCTGACGAGGATATTCAAAATGACGAGGATTATTTCTCCTTAATGCGCCATAACATTGATGTGCTGGACCAAGCAATGAACTAAAAGGTACCCTTCTCCACCTTCAGCCATCATCATTGTCTTTCTAAGAGCACTTTAGTATACTTGGCAGTAATCTAAAGTTTTTCGTTCAAAGGAGGTACCGCCTTCATGAATGTCCAAAAAGCCATATCCATTCTAAAAGAAGAAGGGTTCAAATATACGAAGAAACGCGAAGATTTATTAGCGCTGTTTGCGAATGATCATCGTTATTTAAGCGCTCGTCAAGTGCTTGAAGCATTGCAGGATGATTACCCTGGTTTAAGCTTTGACACGATTTATCGCAACTTGTATCTCTTTGAAGACTTGGAAATCTTAGAAACGACGGAATGGGATGGGGAGAAGCGTTTTCGTTTAACGTGTGACACAGAGCATCACCATCATTTGATCTGTCTTGAATGCGGCAGTACAGCACAGTTGCAAACGTGCCCTATGCCAGTCATTGAAGCCAATGAGGAAATCGGCCCCTTTAAAGTGACAGGTCATAAGTTTGAAATTTATGGTAAGTGCAGTCACTGTATAAAGGATACATCCGCCCACGTATAAAAAATCATTCATTAAGACTCTGGATTCCGCCAGAGTCTTTTTATTATCCAATTGTTTCCGATCGTTCATTGAGGGCTAGTAAATGCTTTGTTAAAATAAAATTAATTTATGAAATAGGGTTCATTTTCCAAAAAGAGGGGGGATCTACCTGATTTTCTTAAGCTTGTTGTTTTGTCTACTCGGTATCTTTATCTTTCTATTTAGGTTTTGGTTTATTGTTACGGGTAAGCTAGTGGAAGGAAGAATTGTCGGCTATTCAAGGGGTACAAACGACGATCGTCATTTTTTCACAGCTCATCGGTTCCGCATTTGTTTACAATATGAAGAACAGTGGTACTATGTAGATTCCCTCGAAAGCACGACTGTTCCTAACGGCGCGATACCAAAAGAGGCCATCGGAAGATATGTCAAAGTGTATTTTAACCCGCACACACCAAAACGTGTGGCCATTAAGGGGATGCACCGCCTCACATGGATATCGGTGATCATGTTTTTGTTTGGTTTACTCGGAGTCTGGCTAGGATTCATCATTGAACTCGAGTTATGAAAACCAAGTTCAATACATTATCAACCCATCGCTTGCATTTTAGCTATTCCCAGCTAAGCCCACTCGGTTTCACGTGAGTTTAGCAAACACCCATAAATGTAGACAACGCACAAATGGCGTTGTCTACACACTGATTACCAACGATCATGCTTTATACAATTTCACAGCTCTCCGACAGTACGATGCTGTCCTTGACTGATTGCGCCATTGAACAGTTAGCAAAGGTGACATCGAGGCTTTTTTGCAGCTTCTCTTTCGTTAGCCCCTCACCCTTTACCTTAAAATGCAAATGGATTTTCTCTACGCGGTTGGCTTCATCTGCATTTCTCGTCACATCGGCAGTAATGGTAATATCATCGACGTTCATCCGCTTCTTTTCCAACACTTTTCGCAAAACACCACCGCTGCATACAGCGACGGACGATACTAACAGCTGGTACGGTCTAAAACCAGCCTCATCTTTGCTAGAAATGTCTAGCGTTCCGAATGCTGTATCAGTCGAAAAGCCTTCGTCTGTCATCGTAAATTTCAATAGAACCTACCTCCTTTTTTTCCTACTGTACCTGTTTGCCTCCTCCTCGTCTAACCTTTCGCTCTCGGCTTGGTTCGGTTCTATATGAATGTGAGTCATTTCAACGCCATAAACATCATGCATTTTTTCTTCGATCTTATCAGTAATGCGGTGACTTTGCTCGACAGAAATATCTGGATCAACCTCAATTGTTACGTCGACGACCGCTTGGTTACCATACATCCGTCCCTTAATATCTGTCGTTTTTCTTACCCCTGCCACTCGTGAAATCGTTTCATGATATTCCTCAAGACGAGATTCTTGAAAACCGTCCGTCAGCATATGCGTCGCTTCATAAAAAATTTCCCAAGCCGTTTTTAGAATAACGAGACCGACGACCGCTGCCGCCACCGGATCAAGCCAACTGATGTATAAAGCAGCCCCAAGAATACCTACCGCTGCCCCGGCACTGACGAGGGCATCCGACAAATTGTCCTTAGCGACCGCTTTTAAGGCCAAGCTTCCTGTTTGTTTGGCGAGGCGATGATTGTAGAGGGCAACACTTCCCATGACTGCGATACCAATAAGAGCGACCCAAAGCGCTTCGGCATCTGGGCTTGCAACGTTACCGCTAAACAGGCTCATCCCGGCATCTACCAGCACTTGAAGCCCAATCGTCACCATAATAAACGAAGCGACTAATGAGGCGATGGTTTCTGCTCTTGAATGTCCATACTTATGATCTTCATCGGGCGGGCGCCTTGAGATATGCAAGCCGATTAATACAGCGATCGACGCAATGATATCTGTCGCGTTGTTCAATCCATCCGCTAACAAGGCTTGTGAATTAAAAATAAAGCTAAAGATCATTTTACCGATCGTTAAAACAATATAGGCACCGAGAGAGATCCACACGCCCACATCTGCTTTTTTAGAATTTATACCGTTTCCGTTCATGTGACGTCCCCTTCCTTCATCCTCTAAAACCACTGTACCAGACGGACACCTAGTGGTTCTATAGCAACCTTTTTGCTAGCAGGCAAGCACAATGACACACGGTAACACTGCTTAGAAAGGACAACTTCTTTGCCTTAAGTAAACATTTTCTTATTTTTGGATATGACTGGAATTTAAAATCGTGTTAGAATTAGATAGAATGAAATACTATTCTTGTATAGAGTTTTAGTAAAGGAGCTTGCTGGTGATGTCTCTACGTACACGATTTGCTTTACTCGTTTGTCTTGTTTTTATTTCAGGATTTGTCCAAGGGATGCTATTACCTCTACTCTCCATTTTGTTGGAACAACGGGGTGTTCCTTCGTCTATTAACGGCCTTCATGCGACTGGCCTATATATCGGTGTTCTCTTGGCATCACCATTTATGGAGAAACCATTGCGCGCCTTCGGCTATAAGCCGCTCATTACCGTAGGCGCTTTTCTTATGATTGTGTCTCTGTTTCTCTTTCCGGTCTGGGATGCGCTTTGGTTCTGGTTTATCCTTCGACTGGTCATTGGTGTCGGCGATCAAATGTTGCACTTTGCGACACAAACGTGGGTGACGGCTTCAGCGAAAAAGGAGAGCGTAGGCAGGAGCATTTCCATTTATGGCTTTTCTTTTGGCGTCGGCTTTGCAGTCGGGCCATTTATGACACGAATGTTAGACACAAGCACGTCACTTCCTTTTATACTGTCTGCCCTCATTATTCTTGGCCTCTGGCTCGTTTTTCAATGGGTCCGTAATGAAAAACCACAAGACGATGATGCGACACAAACGGCTGATAAAGGGGCAATCCGCCGGTTTGGAAAAACTTTACGATATGCTTGGTTTGCCTTGCTTCCTCCATTTGGCTATGGATTGATTGAAGCAACATTACATTCCAGCTTCCCTGTACATGCCTTACGTAATGGCTTTCATATCGATACGATCTCAAATTTACTTCCACTATTTGCAATTGGCGGCTTAGTATCCCAAATCCCGCTCGGCATATTAAGTGATCGAATTGGCCGGAAGAAAATTTTATTAATCGTTCATTTCGGAGGCTTTGCCTCTTTTACAGCTGCAACATTCTTAGAATCTCACCCGATTGGATTAGCGGTCTCCCTCTTTATCGCGGGGATGTTTATTGGTTCAGCTTTTTCGCTTGGCATCAGCTATATGACCGACGTACTTCCGAAACACCTGCTTCCAGCAGGCAACCTCTTGTGCGGCATTTTCTTTAGCATCGGCAGTATGGCAGGTCCATTTGCTGGCGGAATATACATGCAAGTGGGCGGACAACACTTTTTCTATATTATTTCCATTCCACTGTTGTTCATATTCGGTTTACTATTTTTCGGCAAACAAGGGGCGCGGACACGTCCACCGTCTCAATCAACATCGATGTAAAAATGTAGACGCCATGCCAAAAACCCCCTAAACTTTTCTTAGGGGGTCAATCTGTAGGAACGGTTTTAAAATGAGACAGATTAAAGCAGCTGTTAAGGACAAAGTCTAGCACGACTTTGTCTACACTCTACTCAAAAAAAGCCTTCCATTACAACGCTCATACCATAAATACAGCTTCACGGAACACGAACCTCATCATTTAGTGCGTTTTAATAAACGTTAAGCACTGGGAGACAATCAGCGGTTCATCATGGTCGAGTGTAGCGACATGGTAGCTGTTTTCCAACATTACAATGTGCTTATCTTCTGACGCGATAGACTTGTAAATGGTCTGTGAGTTTTCCGGCGGCACGACATGATCAACAGTTGAAGACAAGACTAAAGCAGGAACTTCTATCTTAGTTAGATCGCCTTTGACAATCTTCATGAGTTCGACAAGCTCGCCCATTGCTTTGACGGGCGTTTGTTCATAAGCGAGTTCCTTGACGCCGTCTTTTTTAATATCTGAACCGATACCTGCTACAAACCGTTCTCCGGACTCACGCAATGCGTTATAGCTCTGTTTAAATGCACCCATATCAACGGCTGCATTGATTGGCACAATGCCGGCAATCTCAGGATGATTTTCCGCAAGGTAAAGGGTTAGTGCTCCTCCCATGGACAACCCAACGACAAATACCTTTGAACACGTTTCCTTGACCTTTTCAAGTCCTGCCTCGACATCGTCGATCCAGTCCCGATAAGTAGCCTGCTCCATATCTTCAGGGTTTGTCCCATGTCCCGTCAGCCTCGGACCATAAACCGTATAACCAGCGTCAGCGATTTGTTTTCCGACGCTATGCATGCTCTGGGTCGTACCGGTAAAACCGTGAATGACAAGAACCCCAACTTCGTTTCCTGGATAATAAAATGCTTCTGCATTTTTCATAACTTGATCATTGTTTTGCATGATGACCCTCCTCCATTAAATTGAAATGATAAAATGATGGAAAAACATTGCCGTCAAAAGACAACGAACAGGCATTGTGGAACTTTTTTACTGTAAGCGACTCACTTCCACATATTTATTGCCACTTTTCCCCAATATATCATATCTTGTCATTCATTTGTGTTGCTAACGTTTGGCTTGGAGACAGGGCATTCAACATTTCGAGCCCTTGTTTTTGTCAAAGTGTTCAATAAATTCTTTCATGTTGAAAAAATTATAGCGATCCCCATTGTTTTTCTAGCAACTGAAAACATTCTTCTTTTAATTGCTGTGCACGAAAGGAGTACCTGTTCTCTTTCATCTTCGTTATCTGTTGTTTTCTTTTCGTTTCTCATAACTGCAATCGTTTGCTTAGACAAACTCTTTGCTCTTGATGAAATAGTGCAGTGCATGAGTGTTTGCTGACAAAGCTCTTAAAAGCGTTATTCCATAACTGCAAATGTTAGTTGGGTTAACGCTTTTCTTCTTTTTTGTTTTATTTTACTCATACAACGGCGGGCGACGGTCTTCAAACACAGGAATTTGGCGTCGAATCTCCGCAATTTGGGAAACGTCGATGTCCGCAGTCAGGGTACACTGGCTGTCACCAGCTTCGGCAATAATCTCGCCCCACGGGGAAATGACGATTGAATGTCCCCCAAAGACATTCTCTGGATCACTGCCAACCCGATTGCAAGCGACGATGAAAGCTTGATTTTCAATGGCGCGGCTCATCAGCAATGTACGCCAATGATGAATGCGTGGTGCTGGCCATTCAGCACAGACAAAAAAGACTTCCGCACCCTCGGCAGCATGCTTCCGTAACCATTCGGGGAAACGGATGTCATAACAAATCATCCCTGCGCACGGTGTCCCTTGGAGCTCGAAATGCCCTGGTTTATCGCCAGCAAGCAAATATTTTTCTTCTCGCATCAGGCGAAAAAGATGCACTTTGCTGTATTCCCCGACTTTATTTCCATTGTGATCATAAGTGAGCATCGTGTTAAAAACACCACGTGACGTCCGTTTAGCGACAGACCCCGCTATGATATGAACGCCATGCGTCGTGCTCATCTCCTTCGCAAACGCGCGCGCCTGTTCACCCTCTTCATCGCTAATTTCATCGAGCCGTGTGAGGTCATACCCCGTTGTCCATAATTCCGGAAGCAAGATGACGTCCGGCTTTTCCGACTGTACGACTTCGGCAATCCGGTTTTGCATATTGCGAATATTTTCTTGCGGCTGACCGAACGCTATATCTTCTTGAAGGATTGAAATCCTCATATCCGTCTCCTCCTCCACTTTCCTAAAGCTTTCCCTCATTATTCCATGCCCCTGGTCAACCGTCAAACGGCTTTGTGTCGTTTTTATTGGCCGTGCAGCACCTTTACAAAAGCAATCGATTTCCCGTAGAATATGTCCAACATTGAAACGATGAGGATGTGGACTTACTTTGAAGAATTTTCAAAAATCCGACGCTTTAAAACGTCTCCCTGACCAATTTTTTGCTGCTCTCGCTACTCGTGTTCGAGAAAAACAGCAATCTGGTGCCAACGTCATTAACCTTGGGCAAGGCAACCCTGACCAACCAACACCGCCCCATATTGTTCAAGCACTGCAAAACGCCGCCAGTAATCCTCTGTACCATAAATATCCCCCGTTTAAAGGGTTTGATTTTCTGAAGGAAGCGGTCGCCACTTTTTACGAGCGCGAATACGATGTCACACTCGATCCTCACCATGAAGTAGCTGTGCTTTTTGGCGGCAAGACAGGGCTCGTGGAAATGAGTCAGTGCCTGCTCAATCCAGGTGATACCGCACTCGTTCCGGATCCTGGCTATCCTGATTATCTTTCCGGTCTTGCATTGGCCGGGGCAAACATGCATACGATGCCACTGCACGCGGAAAATCGCTTCTTACCTGACTATACAGCGATCCCAGGTGATGTCCGTGAGCAAGCGAAAATGATGTTTTTAAACTATCCAAACAATCCGACAGGCGCGATGGCAGACACTCACTTTTTTGAACAAACCATCCAATTTGCTGATCAACACGACATATGTGTCATTCATGATTTTGCCTATGGCGCGATTGGCAATGAAGCTGAAACGCCGCGTAGTTTTATGCAGACGACGGGCGCGAAAGAGGTTGGCATTGAAATATATACTTTGTCAAAAACATATAATATGGCAGGATGGCGTGTGGCCTTTGCCGTTGGTCACCCACAAATCATTGAATATATTGAACTGTTGCAAGATCATTATTACGTGAGCTTATTCGGCGGCATTCAAGAAGCAGCCGCTACGGCTTTGCTCGACTCACAGGCGTGTGTCAGAGAATTGTCGAACATGTACAACAAGCGTCGAACAGTGCTTGTGAATGGCCTAAGAGGTGCCGGCTTTGAGCTTCCTGATCCACAGGGTTCGTTTTTCGTCTGGGTGCCGATTCCCGAGCCGTACACATCAAGTGTTGCTTTTAGCAATGACCTGTTAGATCATGCGCACGTCGCAGTCGCTCCTGGGGCAGGCTTTGGATCATACGGGGAAGGGTACATTCGGATCGGATTGCTGTCGGATTTAGAGTTGATAGAGCAAGCGATTGAGCGTATAGTACAGTTTAACAGAAGCCTAACGACGACGTGAGTGCAATACTTTGACAACGTCACTTATCCTTTTTATAATAAGATTAGGCTTATTTATTATAATAATTATAAACTGAAAATAAATATTAGGAGGTCGTTCGCATGAAATTAAGAGAAGAAATGCCCGAGCTTTCTGGAGCTACTACATGGTTCAACGGTGAAACAACAAAAGAAGAATTGATTGGTGACAAACCAACACTCATTCATTTTTGGTCAGTGAGCTGCGGGCTTTGTAAAGAAGCAATGCCGAATGTGAACCAATTCCGTGATGACTATAAAGATCAGCTTAATGTCGTCGCTGTCCATATGCCTCGTTCTGAAAAAGACCTTGATCTTGATCAAGTTCAAGCTGTCGCGAAAGAGCACGAGATTACCCAGCCGATCTTTGTTGATAATGAGCACAAACTGACGGACGCTTTTGAAAATCAATACGTGCCAGCGTACTACGTATTTGATAAAGAAGGCAACCTTCGCCATTTCCAAGCTGGTGGCGGCGGTATGAAAATGTTGACGAAGCGTGTGAACCGCGTTCTAGGTGAAGCTGGAGCGTAAAAATAGAGCTGTTCTTCCGAGATGGAGGAACAGCTTTTATAGTGTAGACAAAGTCTTTTTCCTGCATTTTTTTAGCTTCCGCTTAACCTTTTATCATTTTCAGCCTGGCTTGAAAACGCCTCTCAGCCTAGGCGCGAAGGCGAATGAAGACTCAAATAGCATTTTAACTCATGAGAGGAAGAAGAAAGTCAGGCAACGACGGATGAAAGCGTCTGTCAACAGGCTGAGCTGTTCCTCCAACACGGCGGAACAGCTTTTTCATCACCCTTCAACTTGGTCTTGCCGGCGCCGGCGAAGCAATGCATTAATTTCTCCACCTACTAAAATGACGAGCCCGGAAATATACAGCCACACCATAAGCACAATGACCCCGCCTAAGCTGCCGTATGTGCTTTGATAATTGTTAATATTATTTACATAATAGGCAAACGCTAAGGAAGAAAATTGCCACCCAATGGCCGAGAAGGCGGCGCCTGGAAGCACGTCTTTATATGAAAGTCGTAAGTTTGGCGCAGTCCAAAATAAAAAGGAAAACACGATAAATATAATCGCCGAGCTAAATCCCCAGCGCAATAACGCCCACACTTCAAGGAATTCGTCTGATAAATTCAAATATGAAAACAAAAACACTCCGATTTCTTTTCCAAATACCGGGAGTAAAAGCGCCACAATTAACACGAAGAACATACCTATGGTCAACACGATACTCAATGAACGTGCATATAAAAATGAGCGGTTTTCTTCAACCTCATACGCACGATTAAGCGCACGCATTAAACCATTTAAAGCAAGCGACGCACTCCAAAGCGCACCAATAATCCCGACTGAAAGGAGGCTTGTCGTATTGCTTGCCAAAATTCCCTCAAGATTGGTTTCGAGAAAATCAAGCGTATCGCCGGGCGCATAGCTAGAAATTGCTGCAAACACATCGTTATAATCCAATGGCAAGTAGGCCAGTAATGTAACCGCAAAAATAAGAAACGGAAAAATTGACAATAAAAAGAAATATGAGAGGGAAGCTGCAAGTGCAGGCAGCTCGTCCTCGCTAATTTTAACAAACAAATCTTTAAGAAACGTCATAGGGCACCCCTTTATTCGTTATGAATGACTTTGGTGTGACGCCTGATTTGTAGAAACACGTTTCTGGGTGCTATTCTTCATTTGTTCAATACGATCATTAATACTTTCTAAATCTTCAGCAACATTGTGTACCTGCTGTTCAATTTGCCGTAAACGGGCGGAAGTCTTTTGTACGAGGGTGCCTGGATCTTTTACAAGCGACTTCACTTGTTGAAAATTGGTACGGGCACAGTGGACAGCACTTGTGCGTGTTTGCTTTTGACATAACGCCGCTCCTAAGCCAGCTAATGCCCCATAGGCCATCCATTTTATGATTTTTTTATTTTCTGCTGTCGCCATCATCACATCATCCTTTATCATTTTTTTCTATATTTCGGCATGAATGGCTCGTTTCCCTTGTCGAACGAAATGCTCAAACACTGTACGAGCGCCCCTTTATTCGTTACGTTATCTTTATGTAATATGTCCGGTTTCTTGGCCCATCAAACTCACAGAAATAAATCCCTTGCCACGTCCCGAGAACGAGCCTCCCCCCATCGATAATGATTTGCTGCGAGGGCCCGACTGTACTTGCTTTTAAATGAGCAGCGGTATTACCTTCTGCATGTCGATACGCGCTATGATGCCACGGATAAACCTCATCCCATGAGAGCAGCATATCGTGAACGACATCGGGATCAGCATTTTCATTAATCGTCATCCCAGCCGTCGTATGTGGACAGTAAACGAGAACGATTCCTTCATTCACTCTAGCTTCTGTCACTGCCTTTTGCACTTCCTGAGTGATTTCAATCATCTCGTCTCTTTTCATTGTTTGAACGTTTTTTCTAAACAGCATCATCCCGCCTCCTTTTCCTTATCCCTATCATACCAAACAATTGTTGTATAATCCTGTACCCCGTAACAGCCCTAAGGAATCGTCCTTCTTGAACGACAAAAAGAGCCCTTCTTGAGAAAGGCTCAAGTGTAGGCAATTCGCTTGTCTTGCACCACACTGGCTAACGCAAATACGGTCTTCCTTTTGATCAACTAATCCTATTGATAGGAACGATGTTTTCGAATCAGCATATCCCCAAAACGATCAGAGCACCTGCTATCAGCAATGGATCTTTTATATACCAATATTCATATAATATCTGTTCAATCCAGTAATTATCGTTAATAGCAATTAAGTTACTCCATAAAACCATGTCCCACATGTATAGCGCCCCGCACAGTAATATTAGCCACCCTAGCCATTTCATTCCTAAGATCGGAGTGTCGTCGAGGGACTTTCCATCACGCAGCTTCTCAATGGTTCGACTTAAATCAATAGCCATATATACCCAAAAGAAAATAGCTAAGAAATTAGTCATATTGAGATTAGGAAATGTGGACAAAAAAAGAAGCAAACCAAACACCAGTGCAGCTTCCTTTCCCTTATTCTTCTGCCCAAGATAATAGTGACCTAATCCTGGGAAGAACAGAAGCACTAAAGCTGCTTCCTTCTGACGTGGTCTCGGCTTAGCAAAAAGGATGCGATCGTCCAGATCCTCTCCTTCAACCATTCGCTTGCGCATGTCCCTTGCGTCCGCAGCGGCAAACAGAAAGACACTGATGATGAATAAAAATGGCAGCCATGTCATTCCTCCTAAAGCAACGAACACAGCAATCATGAAGAGGGATACCCCTAAAGCTAAAAGGACAGACAATCCTCGATAATACATGCCGAGGGCAAAATGGGAGATGCCAGGGACAAAGTCGTTCCCGATTTCTCTCATTTCAAGAGAACCAGCAGGCTGCTTTTGTTTTGTTTCAATCGTTTCTGCTTCGCTGTATACATCATGATCATTAGTTAAAGAATTTGTGCGTAACATCGTAAAAATATAGTCAATCACACTAATTAACCAAATCACGACAGCAATAAAGACAAGTAGGTTAATAAACGGCACTTCTGTTGTATAGATGCCAAACAAGCCTTCAATGAAAAAGATAAATCCTGAAATCGCCAAACACATAAAGAAGGCTGAAAAATAAAGAAAGGCACGTCCTCTCTTACGGAGCACCAAATGACCTAGCCCTGGTGCAATAATTGCCAACAAAAATCCAGTTGCATTTGTTTTCATCATCGACCTCATTGACTAGGGCTGGATGTCAGCCAGGCTAACGTTTTCTCATGACTTTCCCCTTCATGATGCTCCTGGACCTTATCCATATATCGAGCTAAACAATCATCACATGCGTATAGGTGCTCCTCCACACGCTCTTCTTCAACTTCAGGCAGTTTTTGTGCTAAATAATCCTCTAATTGCTGTCGGGTCAAATGCTTCACTCAAAGTCCTCCCTATCCCAATGTTTTCGAAGCCACTGGCGGGCTCGGTACAGCTTTATTTCAACAGATTTCGGTTTAACTTTATACACTTCAGCCAGTTGTTCAAAGGTTTTTCCTTCAATATAGTAAGCGATCATAATCTCTCGATATCTCTCAGGGATCTCTTCCAGTCGTTCGCGAATGATGTCTCGCAGCTCTTCTCGAAGCAATCGATCATCAATTGATCTTTGCGGGGCATCTGGTTCGTTGCACGCTCGTTCCCATTTTTGATATTCTCTTTGTTTTTTTCTTTTCATATCAATCGCATGATTAACAGCAATACGTGTCATCCACGTTTTTAAGCCTTTTCCTTGAAATTGCGGAAGCGAGCGATATATTTTAATTAACGCTTCTTGGGTCGCATCCTTTGCTTCCTCAGGATCTCTTAAAACCCCGAGCACCGCACGATACAATGAAGGACCGTATTCCTCAACAATCGCCTGAAAAGCTTCTTCACTTCCCTCCGCCGCAGCTTCGATCGTTTTCTGTGCATCCAAACCGCAAGCCCCCTTCCTTCTGCTACTTCAATAGACGTCCCTTTATCATCATCTCTTTACATCATTTGTATTTTTCTTTAATTTTATCGCACTTTGATCATATCATCTCTTCATCTTTTTTAAGGAGCCAATGGTGCAACCAAAAAACGACCCTTCCTAAGAAAGGTCGATCATCGTATTTCATATGAAGAATTATGATTGCTTAACTTCGGTCTTCCTGGCAAAAGAGTACATCCAAAGCTCCGGTGAAGATGTTGAGACTGCTAAAGCACCACTCGCTAACATGTCTTCTGCATGACCGCGCGTCTCGATCAGGCCACCGGCAATAACGGGAACAGACTTACCATCGGCCACCGGCTGAAAAAAATGTGCTGCTGATGCTGGAAGCACTTGCACGATATCCGGCCCTGATTCTTCCACAGTTTTTAAGCCGCGATCAATGCTTTCACGATCCAATAGCGGCATACGCAGTACACTTAACAACCGATATTGCTGCGCATAACGAACTAGCTTCGGTTTCGAAGTAATGATGCCCGTTGGCTTGACATGATGAGCCAAAAACTCAACACCGTGTCGATCTGTATTTATCCCAGCAATCTTTTCAATATGTAGAAATACCGGAATTCCATAACGGTCAAATAGATTAACATACCTCTTCACTGCACTTAGCGTTCCCGTTTCTAAAAAAACACAGCTGATCTCTGGCTGCAACGCCCTTTCGATCCAACGGATATCTTTTAGAGAGGCCACCTTTTGATAGGCATGGAGACGGTCCAGCACATCACTCTTTGTATGGCGGTTTCCTTTATCCATTGCACTCTCCCCTTCTCTTCACTATAGTCAAGGCACTCTGTTTAATTGTTCACAGATGTCTTCTAATCGTACTAATCATTTGTAAATCTATCGTAAAAAAACTGTGAAATGAACGTAAATTTTACAAACATCCCGACAGCACCTAGTTCATCAATTCATTTATCAAATTGAAAAACCGTCTTGCGAGCAACAAATAACCTTTTGCTGCGAACAATGACGGTTTTTTACTTTATTCTCTTTCTAAAGTGACAGGTGTTTCCTCTCCATCATTCATTAACGTCACTTTTTCTGGCTCACAGCGAATGACGATAAACTCAGGGTCATCAGGACCAGATAAGTAATCGCTCATTTTGTCATTCCACAGCGACCTTTTTAAATCCATATCATCTTCCAGGCTGGCCTGCGCTTCAATTTCAAGAAAAGAGTCATTGGCTCCTTCTCCATCATAGCCAATCAAAATATGAACAGAAGGATTCTCTGCAATATGATTCACTTTATGTGTTTTCTCACTCGTCGCTGTATACAATGTCATCCCTTTATGGAAAAATGTCATGTATCTTGTGAACGGCTTTCCTTCTTTAATTGTGGCCAACGTGCCGACACTGTGGTCATCCAATATTTTTATAATATGTGCCTTTAAATCATTTTGCTTCATACTTGACTCCTTTCTCGTCTTTTTAATAGTCTTCCCTTTTGTCCAATTGTTAAAAACGTAAATCATTGCCGCTTTTTCCCTCTGCGCTATAAAAAAGGTATGTTATACTGTACGTACCACATTTGCAAAGGGGATCATGTATGGAGTTTTCAGTTCGCGAAGAAATTGCCAATGCCATTACACACGGAATTGGCGCATTGCTCAGTATTCCCGCCCTTGTGATGCTTATCATATTTGCTGCCAATGACGGCTCACCTACCCAGATTGTTAGCTTCACCATCTTTGGTGTTTCGATGTTACTCCTGTATACATTCTCGACACTAACGCACAGCCTTCGAGGCACAGCGAAAAAAGTGTTTGAAATTCTTGATCACTCTGCCATTTACTTATTAATTGCCGGTACGTATACACCTTTTGCTTTAGTGACAATCCAAGGGCCCTACGGCTGGACGCTGTTCGGCATCGTCTGGGGACTGGCGATGTTCGGCATTTTATATAAAGCGTTCTTCGTTAACCGGTTTATTATTCTTTCTACCATTGTTATGTCCTCATGGGCTGGCTCGTCATTTTCTTTATTCAACCAATTTACGCAAACTTGCCGTTTCAAGGCTTTGTTTTGCTCCTGACGGGCGGGCTGTTTTATACGATCGGGACAATTTTCTTTGTTTGGAAAAAAATCCCTTATCACCATGCCATCTGGCACCTCTTCGTTTTAGCCGGAAGTGCCTGTATGTATTTTGCGATCTTGCTATATGTATAAGGCGAAAAAAGCGGGCCTTTTTTAGGTCCGCTTTCTTCTATCTTAATACCTTTCGAACACATTGGATGATGTATTTATTCCTTTTTATTTGTTGCGCATCAGCTGAGAACTTGCAACTTCTCTCATGAGAGGTGCACATTGTTTAAGTAGTCATTCATCTCTTGTTGACTCTTTAAAGCAATGATATCTTTTTTTTTGCCCATCACTTGGAAGTCGTGAAAGCGTTGAGCCATTTTTCTTTTCCGCGTGGATTGTAAGTCGTGTATTTGAACTACCCCCACTTAACACTCTTACGAGCTGTCTGAAGTGGGAGATTCCTAAGAACACCAGCGTAACCGCCAGTTATTGATTAGGCTATCCCCGTAGTTCCTACGGTTAGAAGCCTTATCGCTTCGTTTTTAAGATTTTGTCCTGCGTTCATATCTCGATTGTGATGCGTACCACAAGAGGGGCATTCCCACTCGCGAAGGTTGAGATTCTTAACGTCTTTATTTTGGTAGCCACAGCACGAGCATAGTTGACTGGAAGAAAATGTTTTTGATACAGCAACGACTTGTTTGCCATACCATGTTGCTTTGTACTCCAGTATGGTTCTAAATTGTGACCATGATGCTTCACTGATCGCTTTAGCTAACTTGTGGTTTTTCAGCATATTTGACACTTGCAAATCTTCAATCCCGATGACATCGTGGTTTTTGATGATTTCAGTCGAGATTTTTTGCAAGTCGTCTGTTCTTGCATTCGCTATTTTTTCGTGAATCCGTGCTACTTTACGTTTTTGCTTTTGATAGTTCTTTGCTTCATCTAGTTTACATTTTCGTTTTAATGCTAACTCCTGTCGTCTAGACAGAATACGTTGTTCT
>NZ_JAALFC010000032.1 GCF_011058155.1 Litoribacterium kuwaitense
TTATTAAGCCAACAATTGAAACACATTCAAGACTTTCAAGTGGGGTAAAGAGTAGGGGCAGGAGCGAAGGGCTCCCACCCCAACTATTGACGTAGAACCTTCAAATCAACGAACTATATAAGACCTATCTGATGTAATTTTTTCTGTGATATCCTCGCTTCAAAGAATGTGAAGGGCGGGGCGCATTGAGGAATTGGTTAGAATGCGGTTTATTCACTGCTAACGGTCCGACTTACAGGTACTGCTTGAAGTCAATGAAATTTCGTTTTGCTACGTGGAAAGCCTCCTCCATAAGTATTATTCATCGGGAGGTGTATTCTCAATAGAAATGCGTCGTTGCTGGGCTTTTGGAAAAGGGTGATTCATGGATACATTCGTGCCTGGTCGCGTACGACGAAAAGCAAGACATAAAAGACCGTAATGATACGTTGCATCAACATGGTTGGTGTCGACTGAAAAAGGCAATGAGATTTCTTTACTGAACTGACCTTTAGGAATTTCCTCTGATAAAACCTCTCCCTCTCCTTTCTTTTGGTATACGTCTCTTTGCAGTCCTTTCCCCTTGACGAGCAATGTTTGATGACCTTTGACAGTAACGTGAATATCATTTAGATTTTTCAAACCAGGAATGGCGAGATATAGCAGAAGTTCGTCAGGAGTGGCGACGACATCACACAGTGCGATTTGTGCTTGCCAAACATCATTAAATTCCTTCCAAAATGGTTCAGCAAACATATCACTCATATTAAACCAATTGTTTTCCTTCACAAGAACCCCCTCCTTTAACAGGACCAAAAACGTTTTTCGTAACAGGATATGATTTGTTTATGTAGACATGTGAAAAACAGCGGTCATTTCTGCAAAAAAACTGTCATCACGGTGCTGAAGGTGCTCATTCTTATTGACAAAGAGGCGCTCCATGTGACAGGATGTGTTTGCTATCATTTGCAAAATGAGCAAGTGATCAGAATGATGTTAAATCAGAAAGGTCATTATAGAAGTGGGGAAGGAGGATCAGTCATGCTAGACAATGGTCTGATCATGGTATGTATTATTTTGGTGATTAATATCGTATATGTATCTTTTAATACGATTCGTATGATACTCACGTTAAAAGGACAGCGGTATTTGGCTGCTTTAATCAGTACTGTGGAAGTTGTCATCTACGTCGTCGGGCTAGGGCTCGTCCTTGACAATTTAAACGAGATTCAAAATTTGATTGCGTATGCTGTAGGGTTTGGACTAGGTGTTATGGTTGGGATGAAAATTGAAGAGAAGCTGGCGCTTGGATATATTACGGTCAATGTGATTACAAAAGGTTATGACACGGACGTTGCGAATGCTGTTCGTGAAGAAGGCTATGGAGTGACGAGCTGGGTTGCCAGTGGACGGGAAGGCAGCCGTTTGAATATGCAGATTTTAACACCGAGGAAATCCGAGTTGCGCCTTTATGAACTTATTAAGTCGATTGATCCAAAAGCATTTATCATTACGTACGAACCAAAAGCGATTCACGGAGGCTTCTGGGTACGAGCGGTACGGAAAGGGAAACTGCCACAATGACAAAATTGCCTAAGAAGAAACGGTTTGAAGTACAGGAAGGAGAAACGCTGGACGATTGCCTTGATCGAATGAAAGTAGAAGGGTATCAAGTCGTCAGGCGGGTTGAAAAGCCCTTATTTCAAGAGATCCAAAAGGATGGGAAGCAAACGTTTCAGCCGATTGGTCAGCAAGTCATCTTTGAAGGACGCCGAATTGATAGCTAAACACGAACATTTTTGCGTAGTGAATCAAATAATGTTCGATTGTTTGGTTGACAGTGGGCGTTCCTGTTGCTACTATGAAAGTAATTGAAGAACCTCATATATTGCTGGTAATAAGGTCCAGCCGTTTCTACCCGATCGCCGTAAACGTTCGGACTATGAGGGAAAGTGTAGGAATGTATGCGATGCGCATGCTTCCTTGTGCATGACTTTTGTATTTTTCGGCCCAGTGCCGGCTTTCCCTAGGAACAAGAAAGCTGTCGCCTGGGCTGTTTTAGTTGTAATGAGAATAGATTTCAATGCCACAAGGAGGGCTTAGCATGAACGTGTTGGTTGGTGTTATTATGGGAAGCGCTTCAGATTGGCCAACGATGAAACTAGCGTGTGACGTGTTGGATCGGATTGGAATTCCGTATGAAAAACATGTCGTGTCAGCACATCGTACCCCGGATCGTATGTTTACTTATGCTGAGGAAGCGGAGGATAAAGGGCTCAAAGTCATTATCGCCGGTGCGGGAGGCGCGGCGCATTTGCCGGGGATGGTGGCGAGCAAGACAACCCTCCCAGTGATTGGTGTGCCAGTGCAATCGAAGGCACTGCAAGGCTTAGATTCGCTGTTGTCGATCGTGCAAATGCCAGGTGGCGTACCGGTGGCTACCGTAGCCATTGGCGATGCTGGGGCGAAAAATGCCGGGTGGCTTGCGGGACAAATGATCGGTGCGTTTATGCCGGAATTTGCTAGAAAAATTGCTTCGCTTCGTTCGGAAACAGCGAAGGCAGTGATCCAGAGTGAGGAGGGACTCCAATGACGGTTCTCCTACCGCCAGCAACGATCGGGATCATCGGTGGTGGTCAGCTTGGCCGAATGATGGCAATCTCTGCGAAACAAATGGGTTTTCGTATCGCTGTGTTAGATCCTGACAAAGAAGGGCCGGCAGCACAAGTGGCGGATCACGTCATTGCTGCACCCTACTCTGATATGGAGGCAGCCAAAGCATTAGCTGACATCTCAGACCGCATTACGTATGAGTTTGAAAACATTGATAGTACGGTTTTAGAGTGGCTAGAGCAAAATGGGAAGCTTGTCCAATCTGCTTCATTATTACAACTCACTCAGCATCGAGTGAAGGAGAAGCGAGCGATAGAGAAGAGCGGCTGTCAGGTGGCGTCGTATCGTGCGGTTGCAACAATGGCTGACTTAGATGATGGTTTAGCTGCTCTTGGGTTCCCTGCTGTACTTAAGACGTGTACCGGGGGGTATGATGGGAAAGGGCAGCATGTGATTCGCTCCGCTGAGGATATTAAGGACGCAGGCGAACTGTTGACGAAAGGCGATTGTGTTTTGGAACAATGGGTTCCTTTTCAAGCTGAAGTATCAGTCATTGTTACCCGCTCCACAGACGGAGAGGTCCAAACGTTCCCAGTCGCAGAAAATAAACATATTCACAACATTCTTGCAGTCACGCAAGTCCCAGCTCAATTTGATCAGACTGTTTTGGATCACGCAGAACAATTGGCTCGTCAGCTTGCACGAGAGTTAAAGCTTGTGGGCACCTTAGCTGTGGAAATGTTCGTCACAGAGGATGAACAGCTGTTGATTAATGAACTCGCACCCCGACCTCACAACTCAGGCCACTTCAGTATTGAAGGTTGTGAAACATCACAGTTTGAGCAACATATTCGGGCGATCTGCGGGTGGCCCCTTGGCTCGACGGTGCTTCGCCAGCCAAGCGCAATGATCAATGTGTTAGGTCAACACCTGCCACATGTGCTTGAAGGTGTGAAGACATTTAGCCCGCATGCGCATCTGCATTTATATGGTAAAGAAGAGGCGCGCGCGCAACGGAAAATGGGACACGTAACGATTACTGCCCATTGCCTTGATACAGTACATAAAGAAGCGGCTGCTTTAGAAGACGCCCTTTATCGACAAGAAAACGGAGGATGATGACATGATTGAACGCTATACCCGACCGGAGATGCAAGCCATTTGGACAGAAGAAAACAAATTTCAAACGTGGTTAGAGGTAGAATTGCTCGCATGTGAAGCATGGGCGGAGCTAGGAGACATTCCGAAAGGAGATGTTGCTTTGCTACGCGAGAAAGCGTCGTTTGATATTGACAGAATCCAGGAAATTGAGGCGGAGACACGTCATGACGTCGTCGCGTTCACACGCGCAGTGTCCGAAACCGTTGGCGAAGAGAAAAAGTGGGTTCATTATGGGCTCACAAGTACAGATGTGGTCGATACCGCACTGTCCTCCCTTTTAAAGCAGGCAAACGACATTCTCCGTAAAGATTTAAATACCTTTGTTGATGTGCTCGCCGAAAAAGCGAAAGAGCATAAGCATACGGTCATGATGGGGCGAACGCACGGTGTCCATGCGGAGCCGACGACCTTCGGCTTGAAAATGGCCTTATGGTATGAAGAGATGAAAAGAAATGTTGAACGATTCGAGCGTGCGGCTGATGGCGTTCAATACGGCAAGCTTTCAGGCGCAGTAGGAACGTATGCGAATATCGATCCATTTGTTGAAGCGTATGTTTGTGAAAAGCTCGGCTTGAAGCCAGCGCCGGTCTCTACACAAACGTTACAGCGGGATCGTCATGCCGATTACATGTCTGCGCTCGCGTTAATCGCAACTTCCATTGAAAAATTCGCGGTCGAAATTCGCGGTCTGCAAAAAACGGAAACACGTGAGGTCGAAGAATTTTTCGCCAAAGGCCAAAAAGGCTCTTCTGCAATGCCACACAAACGTAATCCGATCGGTTCGGAAAATATGACTGGTATGGCTCGCGTCATTCGCGGCTATATGATGACCGCTTATGAAAATGTACCACTATGGCATGAACGTGATATTTCTCACTCGTCTGCCGAGCGTATTATTCTTCCTGACGCAACGATTGCGTTGAACTATATGCTGCACCGCTTCACAAATATCGTTAAAAACTTGACGGTGTTCCCAGAAAACATGAAAGACAATATGGAGAAAACATTTGGGCTCATCTTCTCACAGCGCGTCCTCCTCACACTCATTAACAAAGGGATGCCTCGAGAAGAAGCGTACGATACCGTGCAGCCGAAAGCCATGGAGTCGTGGGAAACGAAAGTACCTTTCCGCCAGCTTGTCGAAAATGACCCTGTCATTGCCGAGAAATTAACAGCTGCTGAACTTGACGACTGTTTTGATTACACCTTCCATTTGAAAAATGTGGACGCTATTTTTGAACGTGTCGGTCTTGCTTAATCAATAAATTTCCAGGAGGCAAAACAATGATCAATGCCCCAATGCTGTATGAAGGAAAGGCCAAACGCATTTATGAAACCGAGGAACAAGACGTTTTACTGATTGAGTATAAAGACGATGCGACTGCGTATAACGGAAAAAAGAAAGAAGTCATTGCTGGAAAAGGGAAGTTGAATAATGACATTTCGGCGATGATCTTTGCAGCACTCGCGACAGCGGGCGTCAAAAGCCACTTTATTGAGAAAACAGGGGAATTAACGCAAAAAGTGCGCCGAGTGGAGATTGTTCCTTTAGAAGTTGTCGTTCGGAATGTTACTGCAGGCAGTCTTGCCAAACGCTTAGGAATCAATGAAGGTGAGGACATCAATCCTGCAATCGTTGAGTTTTATTATAAGGACGATGCGTTGGACGATCCGTTGATCACTGAGGACCACATTCGCTTATTGTCGCTTGCAAATCAAGAAGACTTGGAAACGATGAAATCCGCAGCATTACAGGTTAATGATCAGTTAACAGCGCTGTTTGCTGAATGTGGGATACAACTTGTCGACTTTAAGCTGGAATTTGGCCGCACGAAGGATGGACAGTTGTTGCTTGCCGACGAAGTCTCTCCGGATACGTGCCGCTTATGGGATATGAAAACGAAAGAGCGCCTGGATAAAGACGTTTTTCGTCGCGATCTCGGCACGCTAACGACGGCTTATGAGGAAATTGCGTCAAGACTTCTGCAAAGGCAGACGACTACCGAGGGGAGAGAAAATCAATGACAAAAGCAAAAATCTATGTGACTTTGAAAGAAAGCGTGCTTGATCCACAAGGACAGGCTGTGCAAAGCGCGTTACACAGCATGAACTACACGTCTGTGAACGAAGTACGTGTCGGAAAATATATGGAAGTGACACTTGAGGAAACGGGACAAGATGCACACGAAAAAATCAAGCAGATGTGTGAGAAGCTTTTGTCGAACCCCGTCATTGAAGACTACGAATACGAACTCGAGGAGGCGTGAGCGTATTGAAGTTCGCAGTCATCGTTTTTCCAGGGTCCAATTGTGATGTCGATATGCTGTCTGCTATCCAGGACGAGCTCGGTGAGGAAGCGACCTTCGTTCAGCATACGGAGAGCGATTTGTCCGATTTTGATGCGGTCCTTCTGCCAGGTGGTTTTTCCTACGGGGATTACTTGCGCTCAGGCGCGATTGCTCGTTTCTCACCCGTCATGTCAGCTGTCGTTGCTGCGGCTGAAGCAGGAAAACCGGTTTTAGGGGTGTGCAATGGTTTCCAAATTCTTTTAGAGGCTGGATTGCTTCCAGGGGCAATGCGGCGTAATACTGGCTTGAAATTCATCTGTCGTCCGGTTTCGCTGCGCGTTGAAAATGCAGAAACGATGTTTACGAGCGGCTATGAAGCAGGTCAGGAAATTACCGTTCCGATTGCTCACGGTGAAGGAAATTACTTTTGTGATGAGGCAACGCTTGCCGAGCTTCGCGAGCAACAACGGATCGTCTTTACGTACACCGATAATCCAAACGGGTCGTTAGCTAATATTGCAGGTATTGTGAATGAGCGCGGAAATGTCCTTGGCATGATGCCTCATCCAGAGCGTGCTGTGAATGCACTTCTCGGTAGTAACGATGGGCTAACGCTGTTTTCTTCCATTTTAAAGAATTGGAGGCAACATCATGCACTTACAACTTGAACCGTCACCAGCAGTCATTGCAGAAGAAAAAATTTACCAGGAAATGGGATTGACTGATGAAGAGTTTGCGTCGGTTTGTGAGCTTCTCGGACGTCAGCCGAATTATACAGAAACAGGCCTTTTTTCCGTCATGTGGTCAGAGCATTGCAGCTATAAAAACTCTAAGCCAGTGCTTAAGAAATTTCCTACAGACGGACCGCACGTTTTGCAAGGACCCGGAGAAGGCGCAGGGATTGTAGACATCGGAGACGGTCAAGCGGTTGTCTTTAAAATCGAAAGCCACAATCACCCGTCCGCGATTGAACCGTACCAAGGCGCGGCGACTGGTGTCGGTGGGATTATCCGTGACGTATTTTCCATGGGCGCTCGCCCTGTCGCCATTTTGAATTCGCTACGATTCGGTGAGTTATCCAATAATCCGAAAGTGCAATATTTATTTGAAGAAGTCGTTGCGGGTATTGCAGGCTATGGGAACTGTATCGGCATTCCGACGGTTGGTGGCGAAGTTCAATTTGATCCTTGCTACGAAGGAAATCCACTCGTCAATGCGATGTGCGTCGGCTTAATTGACCATAAGGATATTCAAAAAGGTCGTGCGAGTGGTGTCGGCAATACAGTCATGTATGTCGGCGCTTCAACTGGTCGTGATGGCATTCATGGTGCGACATTTGCCTCTGAGGAATTAACAGATGCTTCTGATGAAAAACGCCCAGCCGTTCAAGTTGGCGATCCGTTCATGGAAAAGCTCTTGCTTGAAGCGTGCCTTGAGGTCGTTCATAACGATGCGCTTGTAGGGATTCAAGATATGGGTGCAGCGGGTCTCACATCGTCAGCCAGTGAAATGGCAAGTAAAGCGGGCACAGGGATTGAAATGAATCTTGACGATGTGCCGCAACGTGAAAAACATATGACGCCATATGAAATGATGCTGTCAGAATCGCAGGAACGGATGCTTCTCGTGATTGAAAAAGGCAGAGAACAAGAAATTGTTGATCTGTTCGCAAAATACGATCTTCATGCTGTTGTTGTCGGTGAGGTTATTGAAGAGCCGCGCTTCCGTTTGCTACACGAAGGCAATGTCGTTGCTGATGTGCCTGTCGATGCGCTAGCGGAGGATGCGCCAGTTTACCACAAGCCTTCACAAGAACCGAAAAGCTTCCAAGAAAATCAAACGCGTCCTGAATGGAAGCCAGCGTTGACCGATGTGCCGTCTGTTTTAAAAACGTTGCTCGCCCAGCCGACCATTGCAAGTAAAGAATGGATCTATGATCAATACGATTATATGGTGCGTACGAATACGGTGATCGGTCCTGGTTCAGACGCAGCTGTTCTCCGTGTACGTGGGACAGACAAGGCGTTGGCGATGACGACGGATTGTAACTCCCGCTATCTCTACCTTGATCCAAAGACTGGTGGTCAAATCGCTGTCGCTGAAGCGGCGAGGAATATCGTCTGTTCTGGAGGACAGCCGCTCGCCATTACGGATTGTCTCAACTTCGGAAGCCCGGAAAAGCCGGAAATCTTCTGGCAAATTGAAAAAGCAACGGACGGGATGACAGAAGGTTGTCAAATGCTTGAAACGCCAGTCATCGGCGGAAACGTATCACTGTACAATGAAACGAGCGGTGGCGCTGTGTATCCAACACCTGTTGTCGGTATGGTCGGTTTAATTGAACACATCGATCACATTACGACACAACATGCGAAACAAGCAGGCGATGTAGTGTACTGCATCGGTGAAACGACAGAAGAGTTCGGTGGTAGTGAGCTCCAAAAGCTACAAGCGGGATCGATTTTTGGCAAAGCGCCTCACATCAACTTGGAAGTTGAAAAAGAAAGACAACAGCAACTCTTACACGCCATTCGTGAAGGGTGGATTGCTTCGGCTCATGATGTGGCTGAAGGTGGTTTAGCTGTCGCTTTAGCTGAGACGTTGATGGGTACTGAGTTTGGTGCAACGGTGAAAGTGAACAATCCGAATCACTTATTTTCTGAAACACAATCGCGTTTCCTCATCACTGTACAACCTGAGCATAAGGAAGCGTTTGAAGCGTACGTAAAAGACGCTGTTTACCTTGGTGAGACGACTTCCCAGCCAGAACTTCACATTGAAACGGATACAGGCGTTTACGAGCTGTCGACGTCTGAACTCGAAGCAGCCTGGAAAGGAGCCATTCCATGCTTGGTGAAATCAAAGGGTTAAACGAAGAATGTGGCATATTTGCTGTTTGGGGACATCCTGGTGCGGCAGAAATGATGTACTATGGCCTTCATAGCCTCCAGCATCGAGGGCAAGAAGGCGCAGGCATGGTCATGACCGATGGTGAAGAGATGCAGCTTTTAAAAGGGAACGGGCTTGTGACCGAAGTCTTCCAGCAAGAAGAACTTGCTAAGCTCAAAGGACACGGAGCAATCGGGCACGTTCGCTATTCAACCGCTGGGGGTGGGGGATATGAAAATGTCCAGCCCCTCTTCTTCCGGTCGCAAACGGGCAGCTTAGCGCTGGCGCATAATGGAAACTTAGTCAATGCGAATGCCTTAAAGCATCAGCTTGAGGCGCAAGGAAGCATCTTTCAAACGACCTCAGATACGGAAGTGCTTGCTCATTTAATTCGTCGCGGCGGGCATATCGATATGGTTGAACGGGTGAAAAATGCGTTGACGATGCTAAAGGGCGCTTACGCTTTCATCATTATGACCGAGGATAAGCTGATGGTTGCTCTCGACCCGAATGGTCTTCGGCCGTTAGCATTAGGCACGTATGATGGTGCGTACGTCATCTCTTCGGAAACGTGTGCTTTTGACGTCGTCGGAGCAACCTTTGAGCGCGATATTCAGCCTGGTGAATTACTCATTATTGATGACAATGGTGTTGATGTACAGCGGTTTTCGACAGCGCAGCGTTCCATTTGTTCGATGGAGTACATCTATTTTTCACGTCCAGACAGCAATATCGACGGCATTAACGTCCATTCCGCCCGCAAACGTCTTGGGATGGAATTGGCAATGGAAGCGCCTGTTGAAGCAGATGTCGTTACAGGTGTACCGGATTCAAGTATCTCAGCTGCAATCGGTTATGCAGAGCGGGCAGAGCTTCCGTATGAGCTCGGTATGATTAAAAACCGATACGTTGGTCGGACGTTCATTCAGCCATCGCAAGAGATGAGAGAGCGCGGCGTGAAAATGAAGCTTTCGCCAGTTCGGGGTGTCGTCGAAGGGAAGCGAGTGATCATGGTCGATGATTCCATCGTACGCGGGACGACGAGCCGGCGGATTGTTAAAATGCTACGTGATGCAGGGGCGACGGAAGTACATGTTCGCATTTCATCCCCGCCCATCAAGAATCCGTGTTATTACGGGATTGATACGTCGACGACGTCTGAATTGATTGCTGCGACACACTCCATCGAAGAGATGTGCAAGGAAATTGGTGCAGATTCGCTCAGTTTTTTATCCGCTGAAGGCTTAGTTAAAGCACTCGATCGCCCGTTTGCTGGGGAAAATCGCGGTCAATGCCTCGCTTGTTTTACTGGGCAGTACCCGACAGAAATTTATTCCGATACATTACATCCTTACGAAAAAATATAGGGGGCGTTGTCCATGAGTAAAGCCTACAAAGAAGCCGGGGTTGATGTAGAAGCCGGATATCAAGCGGTTGAACGAATGAAACGCCACGTCCAAAAAACAATGCGTCCAGAAGTGCTTGGTGGTCTGGGCGCTTTTGGCGGTTTGTTCGATTTAAGTCAATCATCTTATCAGGAGCCTGTACTTGTTTCAGGGACAGATGGGGTCGGCACGAAGCTGATGCTCGCGTTTGAAATGAATCGTCATGATACGATCGGCATCGATGCGGTGGCGATGTGTGTCAATGATATCGTTGCTCAAGGCGCGGAGCCGCTGTTTTTCCTTGATTACATCGCTTGTGGAAAACAACTTCCAGAAAAAATTGAAGCGATTGTCAAAGGTGTCGCAACTGGTTGTGAAGCATCAGGCTGTGCTTTAATCGGCGGAGAAACCGCTGAAATGCCAGGCATGTATGGCGAGGATGAGTATGATATCGCCGGTTTTGCTGTCGGTGTCGCAGAGAAAAGTAAGCTCGTTACGACCGAACACATCCAGCCAGGTCAAAAGCTGATCGGTCTCATGTCTTCTGGTGTTCATAGCAATGGCTTTTCTTTAGTTCGTCGAATTATTAAAAATCAATCGGCGTCTTTCCAACAATCTTTTAATGGTGGCGAAGAGACGTTGGGTGACATTTTATTGACGCCAACAAAAATTTATGCGAAGCCAGTTTTAGACGTATTAAAGCGCGTTTCTGTGCGGGGGATGGCGCACATTACAGGCGGCGGCTTTTATGAGAACTTGCCACGGATGATGCCAGAGGGCTTAAAAGCAGTCATAGAGCTTGGGAGCTGGGACATTCCGGAGGTTTTTGCTTGGTTGCAAGAAAAGGGCTCGCTTACGAACGAAGATATGTATGGCACATTTAATATGGGCATTGGCTTTGTGCTCGCTGTTGACGAAATTGATGCAGCGGCCACGATTTCCGCCCTTGAGAGCGCCGGGGAGAAAGCGTTTGTCATCGGTGAAGTGGCAGAAGGCTCTGGCGTAGCGTTCAAGGGGGATTTTTAATGGGGCGAATTGCTGTGTTTGCCTCTGGTGCCGGGTCTAATTTTGACGCGATCGAGCGTGCGATTGCTAATGGCACGCTTGAGGCGGAGCTCGTCCTCGTCGTGTGCGATCGTCCGTCGGCAGAGGTGATAAAAAAAGCCGAACATGCCGGTATTGACGTGTTTCAATTTGCCCCGAAGTCGTATCCTGACAAGCAGGCATTTGAAAAAGACATCGTTCAACAGCTTGAGCAGCGTCACGTTGATTTAGTCGTTTTGGCTGGCTATATGCGCTTAATTGGCAGCACACTGCTTGAATCATATGAAGGAAAAATCATTAACATACATCCTTCTTTACTCCCTGCCTTTCCAGGAAAAGATGCGATCGGACAGGCCATTGACGCCGGGGTGAAGGTGAGCGGAGTAACGGTTCATTATGTAGATGAAGGGATGGATACAGGCCCCATCATTGCTCAGGAAGCCATTGTGATTCAGGACACAGACAGCTATGATGAGGTCAAAAAACGTATCCAATCTGTTGAGCACACATTATATCCACAGGTTATCTCACACGTACTGAAAGGGGCATTATCGACATGAGTGTAAAACGAGCACTTGTCAGTGTATCTAACAAAGCAGGCATTGAGGACTTAGCAAAAGGTCTTCTCGAAGCCGGTGTTGAGGTGATTTCTACTGGAGGGACGAAAAAAGCCCTCGAGGAAGCCGGATTAGCCGTCACAGGCATTTCTGAAGTGACTGGATTCCCTGAAATTATGGACGGTCGTGTCAAAACATTACACCCTGCCATTCATGGCGGTCTTCTGGCCGTTCGCAACAATCCAGAGCATCAGCAGGCACTTGCAGAACAACGTATTGAGCCGATCGACCTCGTTGTCGTTAATTTATATCCGTTTAAAGAAACGATTCAAAAAGAAGTCGTCACTTTTGCCGACGCGATCGAGAATATTGATATTGGCGGTCCGTCGATGATTCGCTCAGCCGCGAAAAACCACGGCGATGTGACAGTCGTCGTTGACCCTTCTGATTATGACGCTGTGTTAGCTGAATTAGCAGAGGGAGGAGCGGTTTCAGAAGACTTGAGAAAGCGCCTTGCCGCTAAAGCGTTTCGTCATACTGCGCAGTATGATGCACTGATTGCGTCTTTCTTAACCGAACAGGTTGGCGAAGAATATCCAGAAAGCCTGACCGTCAGCTTTGAGAAAAAGCAGTCACTTCGTTACGGGGAAAACCCTCATCAAACCGCTTCTTTTTATGAAAGTGCTCTCGCTGTACCTGACAGTCTGTCGCAAGCAGAGCAATTAAACGGTAAAGAGCTGTCCTACAATAATATCAACGATGCGAATGCCGCTTTAGAGCTTGTAAAGGAATTTACTCAACCGGCTGTCGTCGCTGTAAAACATATGAATCCTTGTGGCGTTGGCCTTGGCAGTTATATTGACGAAGCATATGACCGCGCGTATGAAGCCGATCCGGTATCGATTTTTGGCGGAATTGTAGCGTTCAATAAGCAGGTTGGTAAAGAAACCGCCCAAAAAATGAAGGAATTATTCCTCGAAGTTATTATTGCCCCGTCTTTTACCGACGACGCACTTGAGATTCTTAAGCAGAAGAAAAACTTACGCCTGCTGACAGTTCCGTTTGATGTAGAGTCGCCAATTGAAAGAAAGTTTACCTCTGTTCACGGAGGCTTGCTCGTTCAGCAAGAAGATACGCATATGGTGCAGAGAGACGACATGAAGGTCGTTACGAAGCGTTCACCAAATGAACAAGAATGGCACGATCTTGAGCTGGCATGGACGGTTGTAAAACATGTTAAATCCAATGCGATTGTTCTCGTGAAGGACAACGGTACGATTGGCGTAGGTGCAGGTCAAATGAACCGTGTCGGCTCTGCAAAAATCGCTATTGAACAAGCTGGGGACAAGGCGACTCATTCAGTCATGGGCTCAGATGCTTTCTTCCCAATGAAAGACACTGTAGAACAAGCGGCCAAAGCCGGCATTACGGCGATTATTCAGCCAGGAGGTTCCATCCGGGATGAGGAATCTATCGAAGAAGCAGACCGTCATAACATTGCGATGGTCTTTACGAGTGTTCGTCATTTCAAACATTGATCGGAGTTGAGGGAAAACACATGAAGGTTTTAGTCATAGGAAAAGGCGGTCGTGAGCATGCCATCTGTGAAGCATTTGCCAAGAGTCCTCAAGTAGAGACGGTCTATGTTGCCCCGGGGAACGACGGGATGAAAAATGTTGCTGAGCTCGTCCAGCTGAATGAGTCTGATCAGGCAGCGCTCGTCGAATTTGCTAAAGAGCAACACGTTGAATGGGTGTTTGTTGGACCTGAGGCACCACTCATGGACGGACTTGTTGACCGCTTTACAGAGGTAGGGATTAAAGCTTTCGGACCTTCCGCAAAAGCAGCAATAATTGAAGGCAGTAAGGATTTCGCCAAGCAGCTGATGGCCAATTATCATATTCCAACGGCAGTGTCGCAAACCTTTACAGATTACGATGCAGCAAAAGCATATATTGATCAGCAAGGCGCACCCATTGTCTTGAAGGCCGACGGACTTGCGGCGGGCAAAGGAGTCATTGTTGCGCTGACCGCTGAAGAGGCTGAAGAAGGTTTACGTGCCCTAATGCTCGATGGACATGTAGGCGAAGCCGGTCGTCAAGTGGTAATCGAAGAGTTTTTAGAAGGAGAAGAGTTTTCACTTATGGCCTTCGTTAACGGCTCATTCGTCTTACCAATGCCGATCTCTCAAGATCATAAACGTGCCTATGACGGAGATAAAGGACCGAATACAGGTGGAATGGGTGCCTATACGCCTGTGCCGCAAATCTCCTCAGCGGTTGTCGAAACAGCTTTGGAAACGATTGTCTATCCAGCCGCAAAAGCGATGGAAGCCGAAGGGCGTTCATTTACGGGGATTTTATATGCAGGATTAATTCTGACGAAAGAGGGTCCTAAGGTCATTGAGTTTAATGCCCGTTTTGGTGACCCAGAAACCCAAGTCGTTCTGCCTCTCTTAGACACCGATTTTGTCAAAACACTTGAACACGTATGGCAGAAGGAGTCAGTTGAATTGTCTTGGGATCGTCAAGCTGTTGTCGGTGTCGTTGCCGCAGCAAATGGATACCCAGGAAGCTACGAAAAGGGTCATGTCTTAACAGGACTAGAAGACGTAGCTAAAGACGCGATGGTCTATCATGCAGGCACGAAAGAAATCAATGGGCAATTTGTGACCGATGGCGGACGTGTATTTCTTGCTTCACAAAAAGGAAAGACTTTAGAAGAAGCAAAGCAAAACGTTTATCATTCCTTAAGCCATCTTACGTGTAAAGAAGTCTTTTATCGGGGCGACATCGGACAAAAAGCAATTAATCTTCATTCCGTCGCTTCCGTCGCACATACACATACAGAAAGGCAATAACAGATCCAATCACAAGCGCGTAAATAAATAGTGAGTCAGTCAAGAATTCCAACAAAATGTCCTCCTTTCACCATCAATATCTAGCCGCACAGCTGTTTAGAAGTGTAGATCAAGTCTAAAATGACATTTGATCTACACTCTTTTTAAGCTCTTAATTAAAGCGACAGCTTGAAAAATTGGTTAGACGACCTATCAAGCTTAACCTCAGCCTGTGCCCAACACTTTCCATCCAACGGTTTTCTCGCTCGTCCTTTCCGTGGATAAGGTTCTATTCGAGTCTTCGCTCGTCTGCACCCCTAGACTGCTAAGCGTTTTTAAGTCAGGTTAGAAAATAACGGAAAGGCTGCTAAACGGACACTAAAAGGTGGAGACAGCACCTAAAATAGACTTTGCCGCCACTTTGCGGCTCTTTATGAAAAGTTATTCATCAGTATATAGAGCAGCCTTTGCTTCCGAAAATAGCTCATTTTGATCATGATCGTCGCGACGATTGTCGTAGAAATAATGCCCAAGTGCCGTTAACGGACAAAAGCGCGTAATGCCCTCAGCAATTTTCATCCCCCCAAGGAAAGCAAACCATTGAAAGCCGCGATGATAGGGACGGCGAACCATATAGGCAGTTGACCAAGCAAGGATTGTAAAACCGCAAGCAATCCGAAAAATCGCATTTAGCGTTCCTACAATTTTTGTCAAAGAAAATTCACCTCCTGCGGTGCATTTCTAAAATGCGTGTGATAGAATAATGAAAAGGCTTTCATGATTGGAGGATCCATATGACACAACAGCGGTATCCATGGCGTAATCGACAAATTAGACAGCATATTGCAGTAGCATCCGGGAAAAGAGCTCCAACAAAGGTGATTAAGGGTGCAACATGTGCTCATTTCGGATTGCGCCAATGGTTAACGTCCAATATATGGGTATTTGATGATCGTATTGTTTACGTCGGAAAAGAAATGCCTGACAATACGAATGGGACCGAAATCGTCGATGCCACTGGATATTACGCTGTTCCTGGATACATAGAACCTCACGTACACCCATTTCAAGCTTATAATCCCCATTCATTTGCACACTATGCGTGTCAAACGGGGACGAGTGTGCTCGTGGCAGATAATCTTTTTTTGCACTTCGATTGAAAGAAGCAGAAGCTTTTCAGCTTTTATCTGATTTGTCTCAGGGACCAGCAAGCTTATTTTGGTGGTGTCGTTTTGATTCACAATGTGAAGTGCATCGCGAAACAGAAATTTTCTCCAATTCTATGGTAAAGAATTGGCTGGAAAACGAGCACGTCCTTTTAGGGGGCGAATTAACGTCATGGCCTCAAGTTCTCGACGGTGACGATTTGACATTACACTGGATACAAGAAGCGCGCCGTTTACATAAACAAATCGAAGGTCATTTTCCAGGGGCTTCAGAGAAAACCTTGACGAAGATGGCATTGCTAGGTGTATTGAGCGATCATGAGGCCATTTCAGGAAAAGAAGTGTATCAACGACTGCAAGTCGGTTTTCATTCGTCGCTCCGCTATTCCTCAATTCGTCCTGATTTGCCAACCATCCTGGATGAACTGCACGAATTAGGCGTTTCGTATTATGAAAACTTGTCGTTGACGACAGACGGCTCGCCGCCTGCTTTTTACGAGCAAGGAATGATCGATCGGTTGATAAGAATTGCTTTGGCACATGGTGTAAATGATCTCGATGCATATGCGATGGCATCTTATAACGCCGCTAGACATTTTCGCATCGAAGATCGTCATGGGTTGATCGCCCCTGGCCGTGTTGCAAATATTAACCTTTTAGAAAGCCCCCAAAATCCCACTCCTGTGTCTGTATTGACGAAGGGGCAATGGTTTATGAAGGATAAAAAGCTGATTAGAGAAGCGGACACATTTGATTGGCACAAATACGGGCTGAAACAACCGTCAATTGATTGGGAGCTTAGTAGTGATGACTTGCAATTCTCCATGCCATTAGGTCTTGAAATGAAAAATTCAGTCATTATGCACCCATATTCCGTCAGCCGCGATGTATCTGTCGAAGAGCTGCCAGAGGGGCAGGATGAATGTTTTATGATGATGATCGACCGGTTCGGCAAATGGCGCATTAATACAATTTTAAAAGGTTTTGCGACATCGCTTGATGGCTTCGCAACAACTTTTTCCGCCACTGGCGATATTATTCTAATCGGTCAACGCAAGTCAGATTTGAAAAAAGCGTTTGATGCTGTAAAAGCGATGCATGGGGGGATGGCGCTCATCGAAAAAGGCGAGGTCATTTATGAGCTGCCGCTCGAAATCGAGGGAATCATGAGCACCAAGCCTTTAAGGTCGCTTGGCCAGGAAGAGAAAAAACTAACGGCATTACTAAAGGAAAAGGGATATCGTTATGACCATCCACTGGACTCTTTACTTTTCTTCTCAGCAACGCACTTACCTTATATACGCATCACACCACAAGGAATTTGGGATGTTATGAAGAAGACAGTATTTTTTCCTTCTATTATGCGTTAAAATAGTACAGAGGAAAAGAACAGGGACAACGACCGTTGTCCCTTGTTCATGGTTATGTATATACCAACATTTCAATCGTTTGCCGAACGTTTCTGTGTCATCACGTACGTATGATGTGAAAGGTGTGGGGAATGAAACGGAACTTATGGGAAAGCTGTAAAAAAGCAGTCTTGCTTGGGGGACTTGGGTTTCTTTTAGTCGGATGTCAAGCTGATGACTTAACAAAAGATACGAACATAACAGCGCCGCAAAAAATGGATGCTGAGTCTCCAAAGGACGTGGAGGCGCTTGAGGAGGAAGTGTTCCCGCATACATTTCCGCTCACTGGAGTGGGGACAAAGGCGCCACCAAACAATGCGGCTCTGGCAGTGACAATCAACAACCATCCAAGTGCCCGTCCTCAGTCCGGCCTACAGGCTGCTGATATTGTTTATGAAGTCTTGGCAGAAGGAGCGATCACGCGCTTTTTAGCGATCTATCACAGCCAATATCCTGATACGATCGGGCCGGTTCGCAGTGCGCGTGAATATTACATTGAGCTTAGTCAAGGGTATGAAAGTTTGTATGTAAGCTATGGTCATAGTCCAGGAGCCCTCTCTTTATTAGCTTCAGGAACAATTCCGCATGTGAACGGCATGGGCTATGCGTATTCGCATGGGTATGACGGGCAGCTATTTTGGCGCGAATCTAGTCAGCGTGCGCCTCACAACGTGTATACGAGCAGTGACGAATTAATTCAAGGCGTAAATCATTATGATTATATACTATCTGAACCGGCCCCTTTGCTTTTTACAAAAACACATTCATCTGCAGGGGAAGAAGTCCAGGCAGTTGAAATTAATTATTCAACGCGTTATAACAATAAAGTGATCTATACGTTTGATCAAGAAACAAATAAATACAAACGCGTGGTTAATGGAGAGGAGCAGGTCGACCGACTAACGAAGCAGCCTTTGGCAATTAAGAACGTGTTCATTGTGGAAATGACACATGGCTTCCTCGATGACCAAGGTCGACGGAAAATCGAGTTGTCTGATGGTGGAAAAGCATGGCTGCTTACTGAAGGAAGAATGCAGGAGGTCACGTGGGAAAACATCAACGGACGCATATTACCTATGTCAAACGGACAATTGGTCCCATTCACCGCAGGAAATACTTGGATTAATATTATTCCTAAACGAGCGATAGAAGAGCAGAGAATATCATTTCAATAAGGAGTGTATGGAATGCAAATTGATAAATTACGGGGAAAAGAATTAGACCAGCTGTTTAACGCTATACTTTCCTTAAAAAACCTTGAGGAGTGTTATCAGTTTTTTGATGACCTTTGTACGATTAATGAAATCCAATCATTATCACAGCGTCTAGAGGTTGCTCGTCTGCTTCGCCTAGGCGCAACCTATCATAAAATTGAAACGGAAACAGGGGCGAGCACTGCGACCATTTCCCGTGTAAAACGCTGCTTAAATTATGGGAATGACGCATACACATTGGCGCTTGATCGGGTGCATGAAAACCCATCAGATGTGTCAACGCAAAAATAAGTAAGCTTTTGTGCTTGTTACATGTAAACTGAAAGAAGACCCATCTATCTACGGGTCTTTTTTTATGCCGCGCAAATCATTAACAAACGACGTCTGTTTTTAAATGAACCGTGCCAAAAGCACTTGGCAAAGGAGAAGTGAAGGCGAGCGACCATACGAATCAATGAAGGAAGAACGATGTGCGGCAGTGGTTTGCCAACAGAGCGGCATTGTTTTTTTAGTATAAATCACGACAAGGATCGCATTTCTCATCTTCCCTTTCCTTCTGTTATAATATGTTCACGGACGGCGTTGCAAGGAGGAAATAGAGTGCTGAATAACATGTATCGAGAATGGCAGCATGCCTTTAAAATGGATCCAGCCAAAGATATTTCAGATGAAGCCATAGAAACACTCTGTGATTCAGGAACTGATGCCATCATCATTGGCGGATCACAAGATATTACGCTGGATGGCGTCTTGGACATGCTTTCCCGGGTGCGGCGATATTCTGTGCCCTGTGTCCTTGAAGTGTCGACGCTGGAGTCGATTACACCTGGTTTTGACGGGTACCTCATCCCAAGCGTATTAAATTCGACAAGTTCCGAATGGATTGTTGGCTTACATAGACGCGCTTTGGAACAATATGGCGGATTAATGGACTGGGATGAGTTGTTGTTAGAAGGCTACTGTATTCTAAATCCAGACTGTACGGCAGCGAAGTTGACAAAAGCTGACACTTCGCTGACCGAATCAGAAGTTGAATCCATCGCGATGATGGCAGGACAGCTTTGGAAAATGCCGGTATTCTACCTCGAATACAGCGGTATGTTTGGTGATGTGAATGTATTAAAAACAGTCAAAAACGCGTTGCGTCATTCAGAGACGCGTTTATTTTATGGTGGGGGCATTCGTACCCCCGAACAGGCCGAACAAGTCGCGCAGTATGCCGACACGGTGATCGTTGGTAACATTTGTCACGAAGATCCAGAGCTTGCACTACAAACAGTCCAAGCTGTGAAACAATGCAAAAACAATTAGCGAGGAGGCAAGCAGCATGAAAATTGCTGAATCATTACTCCAAGGCTTAAACGATAAACAACGGCAGGCCGTACAGCATACGGACGGACCATTGCTCATTATGGCTGGTGCCGGTAGTGGAAAAACCCGTGTATTGACACATCGCATGGCGTATTTAATGAGCGAAAAACACATTGCTCCATGGAATATTTTGGCGATTACCTTTACAAATAAAGCTGCCAGGGAGATGCAGGAGCGGATTTCACGATTAACTGGACTGGGAGACGATCTTTGGATTTCGACTTTCCACTCGATGTGTGTCCGGATGTTAAGAAGAGATATTGACCGACTTGGTATCAACCGCAATTTTTCAATTCTTGATAGTAGCGATCAACTCTCGCTCATTAAACAGATTTTAAAAGATTTAAATCTTGACCCGAAAAAATTTGATCCGCGGGCAATGCTTGGCACCATTTCATCGGCAAAAAACGAGCTGAAAACGGCTAGCGCTTACAGTCAGATGGTCGGGGGCTATTACGATGAGCAAGCGGCTGACATTTATAAAGAATACGAGCGCCGACTCCGCAAAAATCATTCGCTCGATTTCGACGATCTCATCATGATGACCATTCGTTTGTTTCAAGAGGTTCCCGAGGTGCTGCAATTTTATCAAAAAAAGTTCCAATATATTCATGTTGATGAATATCAGGATACGAATCACGCACAATATATGTTAGTCAAAATGCTCGCTGCGCAACATCGACAGCTCTGTGTCGTCGGTGATTCTGATCAATCGATATATAAGTGGCGTGGCGCTGATATTACAAATATCCTTTCTTTTGAGAAAGACTATCCCGAAGCGACAGTCATTTTATTAGAGCAAAACTATCGGTCGACGCAATTGATTCTCCAGGCAGCCAACGGTGTCATTGCGCAAAATAGCAATCGAAAGCCTAAAGAGCTTTGGACTGACAATCTTGAAGGGGCACCGATCCACTTGTATGCCGCCCAAACCGAGCGAGATGAGGCGCAGTTTGTTACGGGAAAGATGAAGGAGCTCGTCCAGTCAGGGCAATATAAATACAGCGATATTGCGGTTTTGTATCGAACAAACGCCCAGTCAAGAACGATGGAGGAAACCCTCGTTAAATCGAACGTAAATTATACGATGGTCGGCGGTACGAAGTTCTATGATCGAAAAGAAATTAAAGACGTGCTTGCTTACTTAAGGCTCATTGCCAATCCAGACGATGACTTGAGCTTTGCGCGCGTTATTAATGTACCGAAGCGCGGAATTGGTGCATCAACAATGGATAAAGTCGCCGCTTATGGGCTTGATCATGACCTCTCTCTCTTTGAAGTGTTGAAAGAGATCGAAGAGGTGGGTCTGTCCGCACGTTTTACGAAAGCACTGCGGAGCTTCGGTGAGCAAATTGATCACTGGACAAAGCAGCAGGATTATCTTTCGGTGACAGAGATTGTGGAAGAAGTGCTTGAGAAGACTGGTTATCGCGATATGCTAAAAAATGAAAAAACAATTGAAGCTCAAAGCAGACTGGAAAACATCGACGAGTTTTTGACGGTTAGTCAGCAGTTTGAAGAACGCAGTGAAGATAAGAGCCTGCTTGCTTTTCTAACAGACCTTGCGCTCATCGCCGATATAGACAAAGTCGAAGATGATGATGGCCTCCCTCAGGATTCGGTCGTCTTAATGACGCTTCATTCGGCCAAAGGACTGGAGTTTCCGATTGTTTTTCTCATCGGAATGGAGGAAGGCATTTTTCCACACAGTCGCTCGCTTTTTGAAGATGATGAGATGGAAGAGGAGCGTAGGCTTTGTTATGTCGGAATTACTCGGGCAGAAAAAGTCTTGTATATGAGCCGGGCAAACATGAGAACTCTTTACGGCCGCACGAATATCAATCCACCTTCACGCTTTTTAAGTGAAATCCCCGCTGGTTTAATCACTGAGGAAGGGGCGCAGGCACACGCGGGCAACAGTGAAACCCCGCCGTTTTCGCCGTCTTCTGGACCAGTAAAACACCGCTCTGTACCAGAAATGAAAAAGGCAGGACACTGGGAAGTCGGTGAAAAAGCGCTCCATAAAAAATGGGGTGTTGGGACGGTTGTGAGTGTTCGCGGTAAAGGTGATGACATGGAGCTAGATATTGCCTTTGCAAAGCCGGTCGGTGTGAAGCGATTGCTCGCTGGTTTTGCGCCAATTGAAAAAGCTTAAGCCTTTGTGGCAGAAAGGAACCTTGCATGACGCATGAAGAAGCCAAAAGACGGATCGATAAGCTAAAGCCACTGATTGAAAAATACAATGAGGAGTATCACGTGAACGATGCTCCTTCTGTTCCCGACAGCGAGTACGACCGGCTGAAAGCTGAATTGATTCAACTAGAAGAAGAATATCCAGACTTAAAAACAGACGACTCCCCAACCCAACGTGTGGGTGGTCCGCCACTTGACAGCTTCCAAAAGGTGCGGCATGCTCAGGCGATGCTCAGCCTTGATAACGCCTTTGATGAAGCAAGTTTACGCGACTTTGACCGCCGCGTACGCGATGGCATCGGTGACTCTTTTTCTTATGTGGCTGAGCTGAAGATTGATGGTCTTGCTGTGTCGCTGCTCTATGAAAATGGACGTTTTGTACGCGGAGCTACTCGTGGCGACGGGACTACGGGCGAGGATATTACCGAAAACTTAAAGACCATTCATGCGATCCCTCTGCGGCTCAAGGAACCTGTCACGATCGAGGTGCGTGGTGAAGCCTATATGCCTAAAGCTTCTTTCAAAGCGTTAAACGAAGTGCGTGAAGAGGAAGGGGGCGCGCTCTTTGCGAACCCACGTAATGCGGCTGCGGGCTCTCTTCGGCAGCTTGATCCGAAAATCGCCGCTAAGCGCAATCTATCTATTTTTGTATATAGTGTCGGTCAATTTGACGGAACACTCGACTCCCACTCTGAAACATTAGATTACTTAGACACGCTCGGTTTCAAAACAAATCCAGAGCGTCAGCGGTGCGAAACGGTTGAAGAGGCGATGGCGTATGTTCAATATTGGTCGGCTAGACGTGCAGATTTGCCTTATGAGATCGACGGCATTGTCTTTAAGGTCGACCGCCTTTTTCAGCAAGAAGAGCTTGGCTTTACTGCAAAAAGTCCTCGTTGGGCGATTGCCTACAAATTTCCGGCGGAAGAAGTGGTCACACAGCTACATGAGGTTGAATTAAACATCGGCAGAACCGGTGTCGTTACGCCAACGGCAATCCTAGAGCCCGTTCAAGTCGCCGGAACGACAGTACAAAGAGCGTCATTACATAACGAAGACTTGATCCATGAAAAAGACATCCGCGTCGGCGACTACGTCATTATTAAAAAAGCCGGCGACATCATTCCGGAAGTGGTCGCATCCCTGCCAGAAAGACGGACGGGTGAAGAAGAAGTCTTCCAGATGCCAAAGCAATGCCCAGAATGCGACAGTGAGCTCATTCGCATTGAAGGAGAGGTCGCATTACGCTGTGTCAATCCGCAATGTCCGGCACAGCTGAGAGAAGCGCTCATCCATTTTGTCTCCAGAAACGCCATGAATATTGACGGTTTAGGCGAAAAAATAATTGTTCAGCTTTTTACGCACGGTTTAATTCAGGACGTCTCAGACCTTTATCAGCTTAAATACGATCAGCTTATTCAGCTTGAACGCATGGGCGAGAAGTCAACCAACAATTTGCTTGCGTCAATTGATGCGTCCAAAGGGAATTCGCTCGAAAAGCTTTTGTTTGGTCTAGGGATTCGTTTTATCGGTGCGAAAGCAGCACGCACGCTCGCTGAACGGTTCCATTCGATGGATCATTTACGTAAAGCCTCTAAAGAAGAACTGCTTGATGTCGATGAAATTGGTGAAAAAATGGCGGATGCGATCGTGCAGTATTTTGAGCAGCCAGAAGTGTCAGCTCTTTTGGAGCGATTGGAACAAGCTGGCGTCAACATGAGCTATACTGGACCAATTCGTGAGGAAGCGGCCAATGAAGAGTCACCTTTTTACGGTAAAACCGTCGTGCTCACCGGAAAGCTTGAGCGTTTTACCCGAGGGGAATTGAAAGACATCATTGAGCAGGCCGGCGGTAAAGTCACCGGCAGTGTCTCGAAAAAAACAGACCTTGTCATTGCTGGTGAAGAAGCCGGCTCGAAGCGAACAAAAGCAGAAGAGCTCGGCATTGACATTTGGAGCGAAGCAGATTTGTCGCCGTATATTTAATGCGTGTTACGTAACACGGCAAGTGGAAGGGAGGGGAAGCGTTTGAAACGCCAGACAGCATTTATCTGGATTGTCGCTGCACTCGTGTTCATCGTCACAGGGTGTAATCCTGTGCTCGATCAGGAGCAAGAGGAAGTCATTCAGACACCAGAAGATCAGCAAGAAGCATCGGCACCATCTATTATTCCAACCGAACAAATTTCCGCGTCATTTTATCGGACGGTTCTTCCATTTCAACCTGGGAAAGCCCGTGGGCTGATCACAAGTGCAGTGATCAATCGTGCCGATATTAATCAGCTAGAGACAGGGTTAATGCGGCTTTCGCAAGAGCCTTTCCCGACAGATACGCATTTCTATCAGGAAGGTCAATACATTACGACGGAAGATGTACAGACGTGGACAGGACGTAAAAATGAAGAAGGCGAAGGTTTAAACCCACCATTAAGCGGTGAAGGATCACTGGAAGAGCAAAATACAGAGAGTCCAAGATACTTATCGCACGTCCTTGAACAAAACTACTTAACGAAGAATGACAGTGGCGACTATGCTTTAGGCGGTCTTGCGATTGGCATCTCGATGAATTCAGTACATTATTATGCGCAGGAAGACGGCTACCCTCGTGAAACAGAAATTTCGCGAGCGACCGCACTCGCAAAAGGGAAAGAGTTCGCGGATGTGATTTTACAAGACCTTAGGCAAAAAGAAGGTCTTTCTGAAGTGCCAATCTTATTCACAATCTTTCAAGAAGCACCTAGAAACTCAGTCCAACCGGGACGTTTTTTAACGCAAGGGACAGCTGCATCCGGCAAGGCGAGCATCGATGGCTGGGCAAATGTAGAAACGTATCATGTCGTTTTCCCTTCGACAGAGGCGACGAACAATCATTTTGACGATGCTGAAAAAATGACGCTGTTTGAAGAAGACGTCAGTCAGTATTTCACTAATTACGTCGGTGTCATTGGAAAAGGGTTTTATCGAGGCGATGAGCTGCAACAATTAGAAATCGATATTCCTATCCAGTTTTTCGGCAAAGCTGAAACAATTGGTTTTACGCAGTACGTCTCTGGACTCGTCCAAGAGTATTTTCCGAACTATATTGATGTCGAAGTCAACATTACATCGTTAGAACGACCCGAGAGTCTCATTGTACGTGAGCCAAATCAAGAACCTTTTATTCATATTTACCAATAGAACACCGTGAAAAACGTTCAAGAGGTCTCGCCAACCTAAGCCGGTTTTGGTAAGATGAATAGTATTGTAGATACGCGTAGCACGCATGCGACATTTGTAAAAATACGGAGGTGGAGTCATTGTCTCGAATTACTAAGGATGAAGTAAAACACGTCGCGCATTTAGCCAGACTCGCTGTGACAGAGGAGGAGGCAGAGCATTTTGCCTCTCAGCTTGATGATATTATCTCGTTTATGGATCAGTTGAATGAGCTCGACACAGATCAAGTCAAGCCGACGGCCCACGTCATTGATATGCAAAATGATTTGCGCGAAGACAAGGTAGAGCCGTGGTTAACGAATGATAAAGCATTGAAGAATGCACCAGATGAAGAAGACGGACAAGTTCGTGTACCGTCCATTTTAGAATAAGGAGGCTTTTTCGACATGTCCCTATTTAATGAATCCATGAAATCGCTGCACGAAAAGATACATACGAAAGACATTGCTGCTCGTGACCTCGTCGATGCCTCTTTTTCCCGGATCTCGGCGGTCGACCAAGACGTTCGTGCGTTTTTAACACTCAATGAAGAGGCTGCCAGAGCTGCCGCACAAAAATTAGACGACGCCGAAGAAAAGACAGGCGCGTTGTTTGGGATGCCTATTGGAATTAAGGACAATATTGTCACAAACGAGCTGCAAACGACGTGTGCAAGTAAAATTCTCGACGGCTTTCATCCAGTCCACGATGCGACCGTTGTCGAAAAATTGAACGCAGCTAATGCGATCGCCATTGGGAAACTCAACATGGACGAATTTGCGATGGGCTCTTCCAATGAAAACTCTGCCTATAAAGCGACACGAAACCCGTGGAATACGGACTACGTCCCTGGCGGATCAAGTGGTGGATCAGCAGCAGCCGTGGCAGCAGGTGAAGTTTTCTTCTCACTCGGCTCAGATACGGGCGGTTCAATCAGGCAGCCGGCAGCGTACTGTGGTGTTGTCGGACTAAAGCCAACCTACGGACGCGTTTCCCGTTTCGGTCTCGTTGCCTTTGCGTCTTCTTTAGATCAGATCGGGCCTTTAACGAGAACAGTAGAAGACAACGCCTATTTACTGCAAACCATTGCCGGCCGTGATAGCCATGATGCAACGTCAGCACCCCTCGACGTTCCTGATTACGTTTCACAACTCACCGGTGACGTAAAAGGGCTTAAAATCGCCGTTCCGAAAGAATACCTTGGCGAAGGCGTCTCTGCTGAAGTGAAAGAAAAGGTCATGGAAGCATTGAAGGTGCTTGAAGGTCTTGGTGCGACGTGGGAAGAAGTGTCACTTCCACACTCAAAGTATGCGTTAGCGACGTATTACTTGCTGTCGTCATCCGAAGCTTCAGCAAACCTTGCCCGTTTTGACGGTGTTCGTTACGGTTATCGCTCAGACAACGCGGAAAACTTAATTGATATGTACAAGCAGTCACGCAGTGAAGGGTTTGGCGACGAGGTCAAACGCCGCATCATGCTCGGTACTTTTGCTCTTTCTTCAGGCTATTACGATGCCTATTACAAAAAAGCGCAAAAAGTGCGTACGTTAATTAAGCAAGATTTCGAGCAAATTTTTGAAAAATACGATGTTGTGATCGGACCAACGACACCAACGACTGCTTTTAAAGTCGGTGAAAAGACACAAGATCCGTTGACGATGTACGCGAACGATATTTTAACCATTCCAGTGAACCTCGCTGGCGTTCCCGGCATTTCCGTACCGTGTGGCTTCGCAAATGGCTTGCCGGTCGGGCTGCAAATCATCGGAAAGCATTACGATGAAGGCACGGTCTTCCGGGCAGCTCACGCATTTGAACAAGCAACTGACCATCATAAAGCAAGACCGTCTCTTGGAGAGGGGGAGCAACGATGAACCTAGAAACGATTATCGGACTTGAAGTGCACGTAGAGCTTAAAACCGACACGAAAATTTTCTGTAACTGCTCGACGGCCTTCGGAGCGCCGCCAAATACAAATGTCTGCCCAATTTGTCTCGGTCATCCAGGCGTCTTGCCTGTATTAAACAAACGCGCTGTCGATTTTGCGATGAGAGCAAGCATGGCGTTGAACTGTCAAGTTGCCACGGAAACAAAATTCGACCGAAAAAACTATTTTTATCCAGACAACCCGAAAGCCTATCAGATTTCCCAATTTGACAAGCCGATCGGCGAGCACGGCTGGATCGAAATCGAAGTCGATGGCAAGAAGAAACGTATCGGTGTTACCCGCGTTCACCTAGAAGAAGATGCAGGAAAGCTAACGCACGCTCGCGGTGGCTCTTCCCTCGTCGACTTTAACCGTCAAGGAACGCCTTTAATCGAGATCGTTTCTGAGCCGGATATGCGCTCTCCAGAAGAAGCGTATGCTTACCTTGAAAAACTAAAGTCAATCATTCAGTACACAGGCGTATCTGACTGTAAAATGGAAGAAGGCTCACTCCGCTGTGACGCCAACATCTCCTTACGCCCATACGGTCAAGACGAATTTGGTACGAAAACCGAGCTGAAAAACTTAAACTCGTTTAACTATGTCCAAAAAGGTCTAGAATATGAAGAGAAGCGTCAAGAAAGAGAGCTTTTGGCCGGAAACGAAATTCTTCAGGAGACGCGCCGTTATGACGAGTCGACGAAAAAGACGATTCTCATGCGTGTGAAAGAAGGATCTGACGACTATCGTTACTTCCCAGAGCCTGATTTAGAAGAGTTGTACATCGATAACGCTTGGAAAGAGCGCGTTCGCGGCGACATTCCCGAGCTACCTGACGCTCGTAAAGAGCGGTACGTTAAAGATTTAGGACTCCCAGCTTATGACGCGATGGTGCTCACATTGACGAAGGAAATGTCCGATTTCTTCGAGGAAACCGTTGTAGCCGGAGCAGACGCTAAACAAGCTTCCAACTGGCTTATGGGCGAAGTTTCCGCCTACTTGAACGCCAACGCCCTTGAGTTCAAAGATATTGCTTTAACACCAGAAGGGTTAGGTAAGCTTATCGGCTTAATTGAAAAAGGCACGATTTCCTCGAAAATCGCGAAAAAAGTGTTTAAAGATCTGATCGAAAAAGGCGGCGACCCAGAAAAAATCGTCGAAGACAAAGGTCTTGTACAAATTTCTGACCCATCCCAGCTTGCTGGCATCGTTGAAGAAGTGGTCACGAACAACCCACAGTCGATTGAAGACTTTAAAAATGGTAAAGACCGTGCGCTCGGCTTCCTCGTCGGCCAAGTGATGAAGGCGACGAAAGGGAAGGCCAACCCGCAAATGGTTAACCAGCTCATTAACGAAGAACTCGAAAAGCACTAAATTTAAAAGCACCCAGTTCGGGTGCTTTTAGAGTGAGCTCTTGTATGCTTCCGCCCGAGCTTGTCAGCTTAAGTGCGAGAACGGAATAGCGCCTGCTCGTTCATATGACGGTGAGAGCAGTGGGTGACGGATTAAAGGGTTATCAAACAGGCTGAAGCTGTGGAGCTATATAGTCATTCTTTTTATGAAACGAAGTAGTTAACGGGGCATAGCCGTAAACATAGCGACGTTCGTCAAAAAGCAACGAAATCGTATAAAGCTGATTTGAAATTTTGAACAGGTTTGCCACCTTCTTTGAGAGAATGTCATTTAAAAGACAAGAATTCCAATGGATGAGCAAATGGTTAGTGTGTCATTGATTTATTTCGGCATCATGAGTGGTATACTAGATGAAGTGAGTTTATTCAGAGAATGTCAAAGAATGGATGATGTGACATGAAGCGCGCGCGTCTCATATATAACCCAACCTCCGGTAGAGAACAAATTAAACGGGAGCTTCCAGATATTTTGAATCGATTGGAAGCCCTCGGTTATGAAGCATCTTCCCATGCCACCACCGGTCATGGGGATGCGATCGAGGCTGCACGTATTGCCGTCGAGCGGCGATACGACCTTGTCATCGCTGCTGGGGGAGACGGCACGATAAATGAAGTCGTGAACGGCATCGCAGAACAATCCTGGCGGCCAAAGCTTGCTCTCTTGCCAACAGGAACAACAAATGACTTTGCCCGTGCCCTGCACATCCCCCGCTCCGTCGATAAAGCGATGGAAGTCATTGAAGCCGGACATACCGCCTCGCTTGACATCGGTAAAGTGAACGACACCTATTTCGTCAATATCGCCGGTGCTGGAAAGCTGACAGAGCTGACGTATGAAGTCCCAAGCAAGCTGAAGACGGTACTCGGGCAGCTCGCCTATTATTTAAAAGGCGTTGAAATGCTTCCATTTATTAAACCGAGCTATGTCGAAATCGAGTACGATGGCAAGCTGTTTGAAGGAGAAGTGATGTTATTTCTCGTTTCAAACTCCAACTCCATCGGCGGTTTTGAAAAGCTCGCGCCCGATGCCCTCTTAAATGACGGGATGTTTGAACTCATCATTTTAAAAAAGACGAACGTCGCCGAATTTATTCGTATTGCAACGCTCGCGTTACGTGGTGAGCACATTAAAGACCGGAACGTCCTTTATACGAAAGCAAGCCGTGTGAAAGTAAAGACAAAAGATCATATGCAGCTCAACCTCGACGGTGAGTATGGCGGAGACTTGCCAGGCGAGTTCGAAAATCTGTACCGGCATATTGAAATGATCGTCCCAGCTGATCCAAATAAAGTGTCACAGGAAGAGTCTTCATAAAATAAATGAAACGACAGCCCCGTTCGGAAATGACCCCATCATGGTAGACACATCGTCAACATTTGGAGGTGCATTTCATTTAGGGGCTGTTTTTTTCATGACAAAATGATCGTTAAAGGAAGGTCACGTTAAATACATCAACTTATGATACACTTTGTCGAACTATATTCACGATATAGTCATTGTTTCTAAATAGGATTTTAGAAACAGGTATGGGGAATGTGATTGATTTGAACAAAACGGTTTTTGAAGGCATGACCCCACAGTAGAAAGCTGCTTATTTATGTGTGTTGCACATCTCCTGTATTTCTTGGAGGGTTAACATTTCCACCCCCGTACAATGTAACCATGCTTATTGTCTATGTTTATATTGGTTTAATATTTTACGGTGTATATAACAAAAATACGAAATATTTAGTTTTATTTCTTTTAACATTCATATTAAATTTTGTTGGATTATCGTGGCGAGTCATGCTGGAATGGAGGAAGTCTCTATGACAACGGATTTGACAGTCATGAATGTAGGAGTGCATTTGCTTGTGATCCCTTTATACATTACATCCATAAACCTTGTGCTCAATCGATTAATACACAAATAAAGACTACGTCAAACCCTAAGTAAATCCTTATTTCTCTCCCTAAACTCAGCCGGACATTTAACAATCAACTTACAGCCGATCAAAAAGTAGCACCATTCCATAGCTAGGTACATAGCCTATTGGTATCTTGTATGGAAGGTGGCGTTGATTCATGTTTCCTCAATTTCCGTTTTTAGGAGGTCCCGGTGGAGGAGGCCCCGGAGGTCCAGGAGGTCCGTTTGGCCCAGGCCCCGGAGGTCCAGGTGGCCCTGGCAGTCCTTGGGGTCCTGGACCCGGCAGTCCAGGCCCCGGTGGCCCCCCGAGCACACCACCAGGCTATCCCGGCGTCGGTGGTCAATTTCAAGATGGAGGTCCCCCTCCAGGTCCTCCACCATCGCAAATTCCGACACAAGCTTATGCCGGCGGTCCACAAGTCAAAGCCGTCGCCCCGCAATCATTACAAAATTGCTTGTATCGCTATACGTACATTCAGTTGAACAACGGGCAGTCGTTTTGGTTCTATCCGACCCGTATTCGCCGACGGATGAGAACAGTAACAGGCTATCGCTGGTTTGGCTTCGTCTGGGGCTTTTCCGGAATCGACACGCGTCAAATCAGCAACTTCACGTGTGTGTAAGGCATGTTGTCATAAAAAGGAGTTTGTCAACTTTTGGCGAAAGGAATACACATATAAAGGCAGAGGCTCCGCAAGATGAGCTTCTGCTCTTTTGAATCCTCTTAAGAATCTGCAGATGAGAAAATAAACACTCGTTTTATATGAAAGAGAGGAGCCTTTTACATGAATAGCGTGAAAACGGATGTCTTAATTGCCGGAGGAAGTACAGGCGGGTGTGCCGCTGCCCTCGCTGCAGCCAAGCAAGGCTTACAAGTGATTCTCACAGAAGAAACCGATTGGATCGGCGGGCAATTCACTTCCCAAGCAGTGCCACCGGACGAACACAAGTGGATCGAACAATTTGGCTGCACAGCGAGCTACAGGGAATTTCGGGAGCGGGTGCGGAACTATTACAAAACACAGTTTCCACTCACACCTGAAGCTGAGGACGACCGTCATTTAAACCCAGGAAGTGCGATTGTCACAGGGCTTGCCTTTGAGCCGAAAGTGGCCTTGCGCGTTCTGCAGGACATGCTCGCTCCGTATGAATATTCGGGACGCCTCACGATACATACGATGCATCAGTCCATCAGCGCAAAAACAGACAGCCATCAAGTGAAATCTGTCACCTTCGAACACGTAAAGACAAAGGAAACATTGGTTGTTGAGGCAAATATCGTGCTTGATGCGACCGAAATGGGCGACTTGCTGCCAATGACGGATACCGCGTATGTGACCGGCGCGGAATCAAAAGCAGACACAGGCGAGCCACATGCGCTTGAAGGGGAGGCTGACCCACTCGATATGCAAGCATTTACGCAAGTGATTGCCATGGACATCGCTCCAGGAGAAGACAACGTTATTGAAAAGCCCGCTGAATACGACTTTTGGAAAAAATACCGCGCCGATTTTTGGCCAGGCTCTCTCTTGAGCTGGAAAGCCGTTCATCCACCGACGTTAAACCCGATGACATACGGGCTGTATGAAGGAGAAGGCAAGTTTCCACTCTGGGCGTATCGACGCATTATCGATCCAAAGCATTTTCACGGTCAGCTTTATCAAGGGGACATCTCCTTAATGAACTGGCCGCAAAGCGACTACTGGCTTGGCCCAGTCGTCGAAGTGACCGACGAAGAGAAAGCGCATCATCTCTATATGGCGAAACAATTGTCGCTGTCGTTGTTGTATTGGATGCAAACCGAAGCACCAAATGATTCAGGCGGCATCGGGTATCCGGAGCTTCGGCTACGCAAAGATGTCGTTGGCACGTCGGACGGCGTCGCCAAATATCCGTACATTAGAGAAGCTCGCCGCATCAAAGCCCGTCATACGATTCTCGAGCAGCACGTCAGCGGTCCGTCTCGTCCAGCGCCAGTGCCGGATTCAGTCGGCGTCGGTGCGTATCATATCGACCTCCATCCCTCAACAGGACAGCGGACGTATATTGACTTTAAATCGTGGCCGTTTCAAATACCGCTCGGCAGTATGATCCCAATCGAGACCGAAAACCTGCTACCCGCGTGTAAAAACATCGGCACGACCCATATTACAAACGGCTGTTATCGTCTCCATCCGGTCGAATGGAACATTGGTGAATCCGCTGGTCTGCTCGCCGCTTTTTCGCTCCGAGAGAAAAAACGCCCGAAAGACGTCTATGAAGACGAAAAAGCGCTCAGCTCGTTTCAAGCGTTTCTCCGCTCAGAAGGTGTGGAGCTCGACTGGCCGGAAATTGAAAAAATTTAAGAGCAAAAGGAGAAATATTTCCGGGGAAATGTGACACGACATCCGAAGGGAACACGCTGTCGGTGCATGGACAACGTCAATTTGTGGTACAATGTGAGCAGTTTTGTGGAAAGGACGTTGCCCGATGGCACAATCGAAACAAATTCCTGTAGAAAAAAATAAATATTACCGTACAACTGTAGAAGACTTGACCCATGAAGGTGCGGGTGTGGCAAAGGTCGACGGTTTTCCCGTGTTCGTCCCGAAAGCCTTGCCGGCCGAGGACATTACCTTGAAAATCGTCAAGGTGAAGAAAAACTTTGCCTTTGGTCGTTTAGTTGAAACCCATCAGGCGAGCAGCGACCGTGTCGAAGCCCCGTGTCCCGTCTTTGGCGAATGCGGCGGGTGTCAGCTTCAGCATTTGTCGTATGAAGGACAGCTCGCCTATAAACAACGCCAAGTGACCGAGACGTTAAAACGACTTGGAGGACTGGAAGATGTCGTTGTACACCCGACGATCGGCATGGAAGACCCTTGGTCGTATCGAAACAAAGTGCAAACGCCTGTCGGCGAACGAAACAGCAGCCTCATCGCCGGCTTTTACAAGCAACGAAGCCACGAGCTCGTCGACTTAGACGTCTGCATGATCCAAAACGAAGCCAATGACGACGTCGTGCAAGGTGTGCGCGCCATCGCCGAGACTTACGGCATTCGTGCGTATGACGAAAAGACCCATAAAGGCACACTGCGTCACATCCTCGTCCGCAATGCAAAGACAACCGGCGAGCAGATGGTCACGCTCGTCACAAAAAATGCCACACTGCCGAACAAAGCCAACATCATTCGCGACATTCGCGAACAATACCCAAGTGTCGTGTCGATTGTTCAGAACGTGAATCCAAAACGAACAAACGTCATCCTTGGTGCAGAAACAAACGTCCTCTGGGGCAAAGAAACGATTCGCGACGAAATCGACGGCGTCTCCTTCGACATTTCATCCTTGTCCTTTTACCAAGTGAACCCTGTCCAGACAGAAAAGCTATACGAAAAGGCATTGAAGTACGCCAGCCTCACCGGAGAAGAAACCGTCATCGACGCCTATTGCGGCATCGGGACAATCTCTCTATTTCTCGCCCGAAAAGCCAAGCACGTATACGGCGTCGAAATCGTTCCCGAAGCCATCGAAGACGCCAAGAAAAACGCCGTACTGAACGATATCGACAACGCCACCTTTGCAGCCGGTAAAGCAGAAGACGTCATGCCAACCTGGCAAAAACAAGGCATCCACGCCGACGTCATCGTCGTCGACCCACCACGCAAAGGCTGCGACGACGCCTTACTACAAACGATGCTCACCATGAAACCAAACCGCATCGTCTACGTCTCCTGCAACCCCGCCACCCTCGCCCGCGATCTCGCCACCCTCACCAACAGCGGCGCGTACGAAGTGAAAGAGGTTCAGCCTGTGGACATGTTTCCGCAGACGACGCATGTGGAGTGCTGTGCGTTGTTAGTATTAAAATAACTAAATAGAAGTTGTAGCGGGTGGTTCAGCTAGATCTTTAAAACGAGAATGAATGTTAGCTGTACCATCTGCGTTAATTTCTATCCAATCAATTAATGCATGAAGTAATTCAGGAGTAAGTTTTCGTGAGCTAGAAAATTCATTCAAATTTCTTTTAAACTTCTGTCAGTCCTTCTTGATATCGTGACGTTCAAGTTCTTTAAAGAGTTTGCTATGATCTGTCTCAATTTTTGAGGTGATTTCATTGGTTGTAATAATAGCTAGTTGATCATCTTCATTAGAAACAACCCCATTTGAAAGAGCCATTACTAGATTTGTTTTATCCCTTTTCTTTGCTTCTAGTTTATATTGATTACTTTCAATGACACTAGCGTCGCATAAATATGTTCAAAATATTCCGTCTTTTTTCGTGTCTTCAAGTAAAAAAAACAAAGACAGCTAAGCAGAGACAGGAAACATCCATTTTTTTACTATACCTTTTGACGACTGCAACAGGATCTGTTCGCCTGCGTTACGGCACGCTTTTTCCTTCGATTTTTCGAAGCCAGATATGTGCAGACTTCCATAAAGAAGCCTTCAAATAACGGCTAATCTGTAAGTAAGTTCGCTTACTCTGGGTTCGCAGTTGGGCAAGGACATTCGGGCAATAGACAATTATGGCGATATATACTTGATTGTGCACTCCTTGCTGATTTTGTGCGTAGAACTTCTTAATGTTCAAATGTTGTTTCATCCATTTGAAGAATAGCTCAATTGCCCAACGAGACTTATATAGTTCTGCGATTTCACCCGCAGACAAATCAAATCGATTCGTTACCAGGTTCAGTTGGTTTCCTTTGGAATCCAGTACTTTTAAGAAACGAAATGTGTTTTCCGACCGGTTTTGCGTGGTGCCAATGACGACCATTTCATCGGACAACACGTCAGAGTTGTCCGGCAGTTTGAAGTGTTCGAGTGACCGAACGACCGCGTTTTTTCGAAGACGAGAGACGAAGAAATAGCCCTCATCCGTCATGCGGTCGAACCGTTCGTAATCCAAGTATCCGCGGTCGAACACATACATGCATTCCTTATCGTCAATCAACACTTCTAACTGGCCGCGATCATGTTCTTTGGCATTCGTCAAGACCGCCTGATCGGGATAGGAACAACCATTTTCCATGAACACGAGCCGCAGATGAAGCTTGATACCGGATTTAGTCTGACGAAACTTCGCCCATCGGTGGTTATTCAAGTTCAAAGGCAAAGTGCTAGAATCAATGATTTTTAATGGCGTTGTCCACTTGCGTCGCGTTTGAAAATCCGTCGCGTCATGAATCTGCACGACCAGATCGAGAAAAATCGCCTGAAAGAATTCCGTTGGTACCTGGCGCAATCGTCTGCCGAGCTGTGAGAAGCTGATTGAATCTAAACGCGTGGCTTCCTGCAGTTCTTTTGAAAAGACACTGTCGCTGATGGCACGTAAACTTTCCGTTTCGTGAAGTTGTGCGTACAAGAGTAAGTTCATGAACGAAGCCATGTGCAGCTTTTTTGTATAGTGGTTGAGACAATGTAGTTGAACCTGTTCCACAAATAATTCATTGAAAATGGGTTCAGCCCATTGCTCAAATGCCGTTTTTCGGGTAATCTTATCCATGAGATTGTCCTTTATTTTGGATTTGGCTGGATTACTGCCTCCAACCCATGATAAAGGATTTTTTTATGGAAGAGATAACCTAAAGATTATTCGGAATTTATCATCAATAGATCTATTTTTAATGCGACGCTAGTGGCGTACAATACATGATAGTGATATTGAATTAATTAAAGGATGGCTACAACAAGATTATGTGTCTATTTGGTTTGGAGATGTTGAGGATTGGTTGCTTGAAATTCGGGGAAGAAAAGATAAGTATAGTTTTATTCATCATTTTCTTTTAGAAGATAGTCAAGGGAAAAAACCGATTGGTTTTGCACAATACTATGACTATAGTAAAGTCTTAGAAGAATTTGGTGAGACACCTCAACCAGTAGATACATATGGTATCGATTTTATGATTGGTTACAAAGAGCTGATAGGACAAGGCGTAGGAAAACAGTTGGTACGACTTATTTCTGAAAAAATTCTTGAAGATCATCCAAATGCAGTTCGTATAGTTGCTGATCCTTCTGTTGACGGGAATAAGATAAATGTAGCTTCTATTAAAGTCTTAGAGGCGAATGGTTTTAACTTTGATAGTGTTTCAGGATTTTATATTCTCAACCTTTGATAATCTAACTAAAACGTTGTTTATGGCACAATAAAAACGTAATGAACGGCAGTTAATTTATGCAATAAAAAAAGCCGCTTGCCAACACCTAAAAAAATACATACACTCCTTTTG